>NZ_JBQKEF010000010.1:0-74056 GCF_052121455.1 Collinsella sp. LCP19S3_D3
CTTGCGAAAAACGAATCCAAGTCAGACCATTTCAAATGGTTCGATGTCTGCCCGGATGCGACACATCTGGTGTGTCCATCCTCGCAGTATCCGGTTCTCAAGGTGCACGCCCTCGCGGTCCATCCGGTCCGACCGGGCCGCGCGGCAAGGAGATATATTGCCAGACCGGAGGGGCCCGCGGGGCGGGAATCTGGTTGCACACAACTCCTACACATTTATACCCGCAGCTGACGCTTGCCAGTCGTTACCTACCACTCGCCGAGCATATCTTTATATTGATCAGCCCCATGGCTAGAGCCGATATGCGCCCCGAGCCAAAGCGCAGCCGGCATCAAGCAACTCGTCGCGCTCCTCCACCGAAAAGCCCTCGGCGTACACTCGCACCACCGGCTCAGTGCCACTCGGGCGAACCAACAGCCAGGTATCATCCTCAAATGCCAAACGCAAGCCGTCCATGTGACTTACGCTCTGCGGCGCCTTGCCGCAAATCGACTTGGGATTCACACCGGGAAGCAGCGTGCGCAGCGACTCGGCATCTTCTGCCTCAAGTCGTAAATCTCGACGGCCATAACTTGTTTTTCCAAAACTCGCCTCGAGCTGATCGACCAGCACGCCCAGCGAAGCCCCCGTCTTTGCCATGAGCTCACACAGGAGTAGGCAAGCGAGAATGCCGTCACGCTCGGGCATATGCGCGGCAATGCCGATGCCACCGGCCTCCTCACCGCCCATAAGCACCCCGTCTTTTTTCATCTCGGCGGCTATATATTTGAAGCCAACCGGTTTTACGGTCACGCGGCAACCGAGTGCCTCGGCAACACGACGTACAAGCGTCGAGCACGATAGATTGACGACGACTCGCCCCTTCAAATTGCGAAACTGAACCAATTCGCCCATTACGAGCGCCATGATCTGATGCGGATGTATATATCTACCGCGCTCGTCGACCGCGCCAATACGGTCAGCATCGCCATCGGTCACCAGGCCGGCACACGCGCCGTCTTCGATAACTGCACGCTCGCAGGCATCCACCCACGGCTCTACGGGATCGGGACAGATATCCCTCCAATCCGATGCTTGCCCCGCATGAATCTCATGGACCTCAACACCCAGCTCGCGCAGCAAATCGGCAAGATAACCTTGAGCCGCTCCCCCCATGGGGTCGACCACCACGCGCAGACGAGCGGCACGAATGGCATCGGCATCGACAAACGATGCTACCGCTCGCATATAGTCGGGAATGATATCCGCCGTGCGATACTGCTCCTCGAGCCCCAGAGGTTCGGCGGCCATCGTTGCCTCGAGTTCTTCGATGACGTCCTGGTTTGCCGTGGAACCATCGCCCATGCGCAGTTTGAGACAGAGATAGCCCTGCGGATGATGTGAACCGGTCACCATGAGCGCCCCGCACGCCTCGCCATCGTATGCGGCAGCCCACGTGATGGCAGGCGTGGGTACAAAACGGGCCGCGAGCACGGCATCAAGGCCATGGGCCGCAAGCACGCCAGCTGCAAGTTCTGCAAACTCGCGCGCCCGGGGACGGGTGTCATACCCGATATATACCGTCTTGCCGGGATATGTCTTTTGCCAGAGCTCGCCGGCGGCATCAGCGATACGGGCAACATTGTCAGCGTTAAAATCCTCGCCGACGCGAGCGCGCCAGCCATCAGTTCCAAAATGAATTATCGCGCACACACGCAGACACCTCGCAGTGTTTGGATCATGGTACGCAGGTGGTATACCCGCAACGAGCGCCCGGCAAGCCGCCGGCGCACGCATTCACCGTTTAGGCAAAAGCCGTCGAGGGCGCATATAGACAAAAAACCGCCCCGGTTGGGGCGGTAATTCGAATGTGCTTTTCTTAGGACTCTATATATCGAGCGCGTCTGCCATAGCAGCCGTCGTGATCGCCGTGGTTCCGCAACAGCCACCAACCATTGCGGCGCCAGCCCGCTTCCACTCGACGCATGCGCGCGCGAAAGCTTCGGGGTCCTCGTGCCACACAGGCCCATCTTGCGTTTGGACCGGATTTCCCGCATTGGGACGTACAGTAACGGGCGTCGTGGCTATCTTGACCATTCTTGGTACCGCAGCGGTAGCCGCTGTCAGGGTGCAGCAATTGACCCCAACCGAGCTCGCACCGTGCTTCTCGGCATACAAGATGGCACCTTCGATGTTTAGGCCATCACCCAGCAGGTCGCCCTTGTCATCAATAACAAAGCTCACCAGAACGGGCATGCCATCAGCGGCATCATGGGCACCGGCGAGCACGGGCTGCAGATTGCGGATAGACGTGATCGTCTCGACCAGAATCCCGTCGACGCCGGCGTTGAGCAGGGAGGACGCCTGCTCGCGAGCATTTGCGCGAATCTCTCGATACTCGGAAGAATCCTCGACAAACCACTCAATCGCAATAGGCCCCATGGACCCCAGCAATAGCTGGGGATTTGCCTGGCGGGCATCGTCGACCGCCCCGCGATTGACCTCTGCCATAGATGGAGCGATTTCATCGCGATCGAGCGCAAAACCCGATGCCTGGAACGTATTGGTAATAAGCACCTGTGCACCAGCGGCGGCATACAGTCGGTGGATGCGAGAAACCGTCTGTGGTTCGGCGAGGTTCCAAAATGCCGGCGGAATATCGGTAGCACCGTATTCACTCAGCAGCACGCTGCCCATCGGACCCTGTGCCAGCAGCGTCTCGCTGGCAAGTCGGCGCATAAGCTCCTCGCCGCCGAAGCGATTGTAATAACTCGTATCCATATATATGTTTCGCTATTCCTCGATGCTGATTCCCTGCTTTTCGAGATAGGCGAGCCAACGGACCATTGTGTCCTCGGAAAGCGCGTGCTCCATCATGCAGGCCTCGGCATCGGCGCGCTCAAAGTCGACGCCGAGCTCCTGGACCAAAAATGTGCGAATCAGGCGATGGCGATACCAGATAGCCAAACCGACCTCGCGCCCACGGTTGGTCAGGATAACCTTGCCGTAGTGAGACTGCTCGACAAGTTCGGATGCCTTGAGAGCCGAAACCGCCTTGTTGACCGATGCCTTCGAAACGCCAAGGCGCTGTGCGATATCGACCGACCGCACGCCATTAGTCTCCCCATCCTCGCTTTCGATGCGAACCATGCACTCCAAGTAGTCTTCGTTCGCCACCGTTAGATGTAGCTCGCGCGAGCTATTTGTCGTATCCATGAACATCCGTCCCTTCTGCATTCAATGGCTGATTCTACCCCATCCAAGCGTCGCGGTATGCCGCGGCATACCGTGCTAGAGTTCTTGATGCACACGACAACCAAGATTGGAGCGGTCTCTATGGAAAACACCACCACGAACCCCGACGTACTCGAGCGTTTTTTGCGCTACGTCCAGATCAACACACAGTCCGAGGATGCCAACTGTGACCAGGTGCCGTCGAGCACCGTCCAGTTTGATCTTGCCAATGTGCTTGCCGAGGAATTGCGCGAGCTTGGTGCAACCGATGCCCATGTAACCGAAAACGCCTATGTCTGCGCTCACATTCCCGCGAGCGCCGGCTCCGAGAATAAGCCCGCCCTGGGCCTGATCGCGCACCTCGACACCACCGAGGTCGCACCGGGCGCCGGCGTAGCGCCGCACATTGTGCACTACGAGGGCGGCGACCTGGTTTGCGGCATCGTCGACGGCAAGCCCGTATCCATGAGCACCGCCAAGCTCCCCGCCCTCAACAACCTTTTGGGCGAGGACCTGGTTTGCACCGACGGCACCACGCTGCTGGGCGCCGACGATAAGGCCGGTGTCGCCGAGATTATGGCGCTCGTCGCACGCATTGCACAGGACCCCAGCCTGCCCCACCCCACGCTTGGTATTTGTTTCTGCCCGGACGAGGAAATCGGCCACGGTGCCGAGCTGTTGGATATCGAGGACTTTGGCTGTAAGTATGCCTACACAGTCGACGGCGGTCCGGTTGGCGAGCTTGAGTGGGAGTGCTTCAACGCCGCCGAGGCTACCGTTAGCTTTGAGGGCCAGTCCATTCACCCCGGCGACGCCAAGGGCCGCATGGTTAACGCGGGCAATCTGTTCTGCGACTTCAATGCCCTGCTTCCCTACGTGCAGCGTCCGGAATACACCGAGGGCTACGAGGGCTTCTATCACCTCGAGGGCGTTTCTGCCACAGTCGACCATGCCACGGCGCGCTATATCGTCCGTGATCACGATGCCGCCAAGTTCCAGCAGAAGCTCGATCTGATGGATGCTGCCGCCGCGCTGCTCAACCAGCGTCTGGGCGAGGAGCGCGTAACGGTCGAGATCAAGCACCAGTACCGTAACATGGCCGAGATTGTCCGCGACTACCCAGAGCTGATCGATGTCGCTAAGGAATCCTTCCTTGCCTGCGATGTTGAGCCCCAGGTGCTGCCGATTCGCGGCGGCACCGACGGCGCACAGCTGTCGTTCCGCGGCCTGCCCTGTCCCAACCTTTCGACGGGCGGCTACTGCTACCACGGCGTCAACGAGTTTGTTCCGGTCAGCTCGCTCGTTAAGATGACCGACGTCTTGCAGGAGCTCATCGCCCGCTTCGCATAAGGAACTCGAATAATCTAGGTAAGCAAAATCGCCCCGTCCTCAAAACCGAGAACGGGGCGATTTTTTGGTGCAAGGGGAGTAGTCGGCATCGCTGGTTGAATCAACGTCAGCGAGCGACGTCCAGAGCGAACAATTTGTCATTCAAAAGGCAGGACATTGACCTTCTGGTCATGCCCTGCCTTTTGAATGACAAATTGTCGCTCTGGACGGCGCGCAGCGTCGAGCCGTTGCACGGGCTGGCAAGCCCGCGCAACCCTAGTAGTTGGCTTCGTAACCGTTGCCGTCGCCAGTGGGCTCCTCGTAATAATATGAGCTGTAATCCGAATCGTCCGAATCGCTCGAATCGTCCGAATAGCTCGAATCGCCCGAGCTTTCCGACGAACCGGCCGTACCGTAGGCGTAATCGTCAGAAGTATGGTTGCTCAAATCACCGATTGTGGAGCTGGTTCCGTCGGATAGGCCCATGGTGTTTGGTCCCTTAGGATCCTTGCCGGCATCGACGCGCGCCATCATCTCCTTAAGCTCGTCCTCGTAGACAAAGACATAGCTCTGGCCGTCGATCATGGTGGTTTCATCTGCGTAGGAAGGCAGATTCGCCGAATAGATGCCATCGACATCCATGCCGCGCATAGCATTGACCGTAGACACGATGTCCTGAACGCTCATATCGGTCACAAGCATATCGGACAGCGAATTAACCAGGTCGAAGACCTTCGTAGCATCAAAGTTGTTGAGAATCTGGTTGGCAAGGGCACCAAGCACCTGGCGTTGGTGACGCATGCGCGTATAGTCGCCGTCGGCATAGGTATAGCGGCAACGGGCATAGGTGAGCGCGGTAGCACCGTCCATGTGCTGCTGGCCTGCCGTAATCTTAATGTCCAGATGCTCGGGGTCATCGACATCGTCGGTGGCGTTGATGTCGATACCGCCCACAGAGTCAATCAATGATTGCATACCGTCAAAGCTAACCTCGGCATAGTGGGAAATCTGCACGCCGCACAGCTCATTGACCGCTTGAACCATGGCCTCGGCACCGCCATAGGTATGGCAGGCGTTGACCTTCATGGTTTCGCCGTTATAGACAACCTTGGTATCACGTGGAATGGATATAAGCGTAGCCTGCTTTTGCGTAGGGTCGATGCGCGCCAAGATAATTGAATCGGCGCGATACGTGTCCTCGCCCGGACGACCATCGGTACCCAAAAGAAGCACGTAGAACGGATCCTTGGCCTCATTGGTATCCACCAAGATATGGCGCAGATTGTCGGTAATGACATTGGAATCGCCAAGCTTGCCCATAATGTTGGCGAACCACAGCCCGGCGGCAGTCGTAGCGCTCAACAGCACGCCAAGCACGGCGATAAGCGCAACGCGACGGATTGTCTGGCCGCGGCGGCGCTGACGAGCGCGCTCGGAGTAGCGTGCAACATTATCGCGACTGTAGATCTTGGCCTGTGCGCCGGTTGAAGGTCTTCGAGTATCCGCTAAGGGCTTCTTATTATTAAACATAGGCAACCTGCATTAGTAGATGACGGGATCGGGAACAGTGGCGTGCTCGACGTTTGCACCAAGTGCCTGCAGTTTTTCGACAAACTGCTCATAGCCACGTTTGATGTGATGGATGGCCGAGACCTCGGTAACGCCGTCGGCGATAAGGCCAGCAACGACGAGCGCGGCGCCGCCGCGCAGATCAGGCGAGGTAACCTGTGCACCCGAGAACCCCTTGACGCCATGAATCATGGCGTGATGGCTTTCGATGCGGATATCCGCGCCCATACGGACCAGCTCCGACGCGAACATGAAGCGGTTCTCGAAGATATTCTCGGTAATCACAGAGCTGCCATCAGCAAGAGCGGAAAGCACCATGATCTGCGCCTGCATGTCCGTCGGGAAGCCCGGGAACGGAAGTGTCTGAATATCGACCGGCCTGATGCGCTCGACACGACTCACGTGAACGCCATTCTCGATTCGCTCACACTCGATACCCATGAGCTCCATCTTCTTGAGCACCATGCCCAAGTGAATGGGGCAAAAGCCCGTAACGTCGACACCGCGGTCATCGGCCATCAGGGCACCGGCAACGATAAAGGTGCCGGCCTCGATGCGGTCGCCCACCACGCGATGGGTAACGGGATGCAACTCGTCCACACCTTCGATGGTCACGACGGGCGTGCCGGCGCCAACAATCTTGGCGCCCATCTCGTTGAGCATATTGGCAAGGTCGACGATCTCGGGCTCGCGAGCCGCATTATCGATAACCGTAGTGCCTTGTGCGCGCACGGCCGCCATGATGAGGTTCTCGGTAGCGCCGACGCTGGCAAATTCGAGCGTGACGGTGGTACCGTGTAGGCCCTGGGGCGCGTTGGCGTTGATGTAGCCGTGGGCGGTATCGAACTCAACGCCCAAGGCCTCAAGACCCAAGATATGCATGTCGATCTTGCGAGCGCCCAGGTTGCAGCCGCCGGGCATGGCGATCTTGGCGCGATGGAAACGGCCCAGCAGGGGTCCCATCACGGCCGTGGAGGCGCGCATCTTGGCAACGAGCTCATAGGGAGCCTCCCAGGAATCAACCTGAGAGGTATCAATCTCGAGCGTGTGCTCGTCGAGGACATCGATCGTGGCGCCCATGCCCTTGAGCACCTTGCCCATCACGTGGACATCCGAGATATCGGGCACGTTCTGCAGCGTCGTCTTCCCCGGTGCCAGAAGCGTTGCCGCCATGAGTTTGAGTGCAGAGTTCTTTGCACCCGAAACGGGCACGGAGCCTCCGATGGTGTGGCCACCTTCAACACGGATAATATCCAAGGTCTACCCTTTCAAAAAGCATGCCCGGGATGGCTGGGCCATCCCGGGCATGATGTGTTCGCAAATGGTCGAACGCCAAATCGTTTGACTATTGGGCAAGCATGAGCTTACACCATGCGATTTCATTATAGAGGTAGGCGCGGCGTGCATCATCCTCCGACAAATTACCCAGCTTCTCTTCAAAACCTTGAATATCAGCTTTAACCTTGTCGGCGTCGACGGTCGCCAAATCGCAAGCGCGCTCGGCGAGAACGGTCACGACATCGTCCGCAACCTGGGCATAGCCGCCGGCCACGGCAAACGTGTGGTCGACAGTGCCCATTTGCTTATCACAAACGCGAACGTAGCCGCGATCGATCGTGCAGATCTCGCTAGCGTGACGCGGAAGAATGCCGAACTCGCCGTCCGTGGAAGGCAGGGCGACAAATGCCGCCTCGCCTTCATAGGCGCAGCTCTCCGGACACACGATGCGGATTTGCATAGCCACTACTTCTCCTCCATCTTGGCGGCGCGCTCGCGCACGTCGTCAATCGTGGACGCATAACGGAACGCCTGCTCGGGCAGGTCGTCGCACTCGCCGTCGACAATGGCGGCAAACGAGCGGACCGTGTCCTCGACACGGATGTAGACACCGGGGTTGCCGGTGAACTGCTCGGCGACGTGGAAGGACTGAGACAGGAACTGCTGGAGCTTACGGGCACGGTTGACCGTAAGGCGCTGCTCCTCGGAAAGCTCGTCCATACCCAGAATGGCAATGATGTCCTGCAGGTCGGAGTACTCCTGGAGCAGCTCTTGGACTGCGACGGCCACACGATAGTGCTCCTCGCCGACAATCGAGGGATCCAGGGCGTCGGAAGAGGAAGCCAAGGGGTCGATTGCGGGATACAGACCGAGCTCGGCGATGGAACGCGAAAGAACGGTCGTGGCGTCGAGGTGTGTAAACGTCGTGGCGGGAGCCGGGTCGGTCAGGTCGTCTGCAGGGACGTAGACAGCCTGAACGGAGGTGATGGAACCCGTCTTGGTCGAGGTAATGCGCTCCTGGAGGTCGCCCATCTCGGTAGCCAGCGTGGGCTGGTAGCCAACAGCGGACGGCATACGGCCCAGAAGGGCGGAAACCTCGGAACCGGCCTGGGAGAAGCGGAAAATGTTATCGATGAACAGCAGAACGTCCTGGCCACGATCGCGGAAGTACTCAGCGGTGGTGAGGCCGGCCAGACCAATGCGCAGACGCGCTCCAGGCGGCTCGTTCATCTGACCGTAGACCAAGCAGGTCTTATCGATAACGCCAGACTCGCTCATCTCGAGGAACAGGTCGGTACCCTCACGGGTACGCTCGCCAACGCCGGTGAACACCGAGGTGCCGCCATGCTCCTGGGCGAGGTTGTTGATGAGCTCCTGAATCAGAACGGTCTTGCCGACGCCGGCACCGCCAAACAGACCCGTCTTGCCGCCACGGATGTAGGGCTCGAGCAGGTCGACGGCCTTAATGCCGGTCTCGAAGATCTCGGTCTTGGTAGTGAGCTCGTCGAAATGAGGTGCCGGGTGATGGATGGGATAAAACTCATCGATCTGGGGCATGGGCTTGCCATCGACAGGCTGGCCCATAACATTCCAAATGCGGCCGAGGGTCTCGGGGCCGACGGGCATCTTCATGGGTGCGCCGGTGTCGACCGCGACGACGCCGCGCTGCAAGCCGTCGGTCGACGTCATGGCGACGGTACGAACGACACCGCCGGGAAGCTGAGACTCAACCTCCAGGATGGTGCTGATGTGACCCATCGGCGTATCGGCCTCGACCGTGAGCGCGTTGTAGATCGAGGGGACAGCGCCATCGAACTTAACGTCGACAACTGCGCCGATGATACGGACGATACGCCCCTCACCGGCCGTCTGACGTGCCGTGGCCTCCTCGACCGCCGCTTTAACGGTGGTATCTGCCATTAGTGTTCCTCCAATGCTGCGGCTCCGCCCACGATCTCGTTGATCTCCGTGGTAATGGAAGCCTGACGCACGCGGTTATACGTACGGGTAAGAGTCGAGATGATCGACGACGCGTTCTCCGTGGCGGAGTGCATGGCCTTACGGCGCGCACCCTGCTCGGCGGCGGCCGAATCGATCAGCGCCTGGTGAATGACGGTCAGGATGTAGCTGGGGACCAGCTCAGCCAACACATGCTGGGCGCTCGGCACGAACTTGAACGAGGACGAGACGCGCTCGGGGCCCTCGTCTGCGTTCTTGCGCGGGCCATGTGCCATGGCGATCATCTCGGGGTCGAGCGGAAGCAAATGCTCGGTACGAAGAACCTGATCGACGCGGTTGCGAGCGTGATGGTACACGATCTCGACGCGGTCGAGCTGACCCTTGGAGTACTCGTCGCAGATATAGCTCGCGATCATGCGGGCATCCTCGAGGCTCGGGTCGGCCGAGGAACCCTCGAAGTGCATGACCGTGTTGGCACGGCTGCGGAAATACTCGCTCGCCTTGCGACCGCATGCGATGATCTCGCACTCGGCGCCATCATGTGCCCATTCGCGAGCGATTTTCTCGCAGGTGCGCTCAACGTTGACGTTGAAGCCGCCCGCCAGACCGCGATCGGACGTGATCGCGATAATCAGACCGCGCTTGAACTCCTCATGCGTCTTGAGCATGGGGTTGTCGCCGGCAGTCTCTGTATCGCTCGCAACGGTGTGCATGACGTCGGTGAGCGCCTTCTTGTAGGGCTCAGCCTGCGTGGCTCGATCGAGCGCGCGACGGATCTTGGCCGTAGATACCATCTCCATCGTGCGCGTGATCTGCTTGGTGCTCGTGACCGAGGAGATTCGCTTCTTAATGTCGCGAAGGTTAGCCATAGAGCTTAGTTCTCCTCTGCGCCCTCAGCTGCGCTCGCGGTGGAGGCATGCTTGGAGGCGTACTCGTTCTTGAAATCGGTGATGGCCTGAAGCAGCTGCTCTTTGGTCTCGCCGTCGATCTTGTTGGTACGGACCTTCTGCAGCAAGCCGCCAAAGCCAGCATTCATGTACTCGAGCAGCTCGGCGCGGAACGGCAGCACCTCGGAAAGGGGCAGGTCGTCGATAAAGCCCTCGTTGCCGGCGAACAGCGTAACGATCTGCTCGGCGACGTCGAACGGCTTAAAGCGCGCCTGCTTAAGAAGCTCGGTCATGTGCGCACCGTGGGTAAGCTGCTTTTGGGTGGCTGCATCCAGGTCGGAACCGAACTGGGTAAAACCGGCGAGCTCACGGTAGGCGGCAAGGTCCAGACGGAGGTTGCCGGCGACCTGCTTCATGGCCTTGGTCTGAGCGGAGCCACCGACGCGCGACACCGAGATGCCGACGTCGACTGCCGGGCGCTGGCCCTGGAAGAAGAGCTCGGACTGCAGGTAGATCTGACCATCGGTAATGGAAATGACGTTGGTCGGAATGTAGGCCGAAACGTCGCCGTCCTGGGTCTCGATGACCGGCAGGGCCGTCATGGAGCCGTAGCCGTTCTTCTTGGACATCTTGACGGCACGCTCGAGCAGGCGGGAGTGCAGGTAGAAGATGTCGCCAGGATAGGCCTCGCGTCCGGGCGGACGATGCAGCGTAAGCGACATCTGACGATAGGCGACAGCCTGCTTGGATAGGTCATCGTAGATGACGAGCACATGGCCGCCGGGGTTGGTCTCGCTGGCGGGCTCGCCGTTCTCGCCGTTGTACATAAAGAACTCGCCGATAGCGGCACCGGCCATAGGGGCGATGTACTGCATAGGGGCCGAGTCGGCAGCGGTAGCCGAGACGATGATGGTGTAGTCGAGTGCGCCGTGCTGGGCGAGGGTCTCACGGATGTTGGCAACCGTAGAGGCCTTCTGGCCGATAGCGACGTAGATGCAGACCATGTCCTTACCGCGCTGGTTGAGGATGGCATCGATCGCGATGGCGGTCTTGCCGGTCTTACGGTCGCCGATGATGAGCTCACGCTGGCCACGGCCGATAGGAACCATGGAGTCGATAGCGAGCAGACCAGTCTGAACCGGCTCGCAGACCGGGGTGCGGTCGATAACGCCGGGGGCCTTGAACTCGATGGGGCGACGGTGCGTGGCGACGATATCGCCCAGGCCGTCGATGGGCTGGCCCAGCGGGTTGACGACGCGACCGAGCATGGCGCGGCTCACGGGAATATCCATGACGCGACCGGTGGTACGGCACTCGTCGCCTTCCTTGATGACGTTGACGGCGCCGAACAGAACAGCACCGACCTCATCGCGGTCGAGGTTCTGGGCAAGGCCGTAGACGGTCTCGCCGGTCTCGGAGCTCTTGAACTCCAAGAGCTCGCCGGCCATGGCGTTGCGCAGTCCCGAGACGCGCGCGATGCCGTCGCCAACCTCGTCAACATGGGAAACCTCTTGCGTGTCGACGGTAGCCGCCAGGCCATCGAGCTTCGCCTGCAGGGCGCGGGCGATGCTTTCGGCATTGAGGGTATCGGACATAACTAGGCTTCACCTCCGTTATTCAAAATCGTGGAACCGAGGGCCTCACGCGCTGCGCGCAGCTGGGTCTTGACGGTAACGTCGCGACGCTGGCCGCGGGCCTCGAGAATCAGACCGCCGATGATGGACGGATCGACCTTCTCGATCAGGAACACCTTGCGCTTTAGATCGGCCTCGCATTTCTCGGTAATCGTGCGGCGCAGCTCGTCATCGAGCGGGACAGCCGTGGTGACGGTGACGCCTACGACGTCCTCGTCGGTCGCGGTTACCATCCGATAAGCCGATGCAATCTGCGGCAGAAGATCGAGCTGGCCGCGCTCGAACACGGTACCGAGGACAGCAAGCACCTCGGGGCTGGCGTTCGCGATGACCTCAAGCTCGTGAAGATCGCGGAACACACGGCCCTCGGCCTTAGCGGCCTCCAGGAGGGTGCGTGCATAGGTCTCGAGAACCCTGTTCTCCATGCGGCTGTTAGGCATTCAGGCTACCTGCTTCCTTGATGTAGCGCTCGATCAGACGACGCTGCTCGTCGTCGTTCTCGAGGGCCTCGCCGACAATCTTGGTCGCAACGGAGACGGAAAGATCGGCGATGGAGCCGGCAGCGGCGGCATAGATGGAGTTGCGCTCGTCCTCGGCGTTGGCGTGGGCCTTGGCAATGATGTCCTCGGCCTCCTCGTGAGCCTTGGCGATAATGCGGGCGCGCTCGGACTCGGCGTCCTGACGGGCGGCGGTCACGATGTCGGCAGCCTGACGGCGGGCGTCGGTGAGGAGGGCGTCGGACTCCTTGCGGGCCTCGATGGCCTTGCGCTTGGTGGTCTCAGCCTCATCGAGGCTGTCCTTGATGCGCTTGCCGCGCTCTTCCATCGTCTGCAGAATCTGCGGCCAGGCGAACTTGGCCAAAACGATGAAGATGATGAGGAAGGCAATGAGTGCAGGGACGAATTCCGCCATCTTGGGGACGAGGATCTCGGCCTTGTTCTCAGACTCCTCGGCGAATGCCGACACCGGCATGGCGAGCATGGCGCCCGTCAGCGCAGCAGCGACTTTCGCGTGGTTGAAATGCTTCATGGCGACTACCTTCGTGCTCAATTACGAAATCAGCGTAACGACGAAGCCGATCAGGCCCAGAGCCTCGGTGAATGCAGATGCAAGAATGAAGACGGTGAAGGCACGGCCCTGGACCTCAGGCTGACGAGCCATAGCGCCCGTAGCACCGAGTGCTGCAAGACCAATTGCGAGACCGGCACCGATAACGCCGAGACCATATCCGATAACTCCCACGATTCCTCCTTTGTCGTGCGCGTGTGCGCAGGATAAATACCTATGTTGTAGAGGCGCACGCGGGTGCCGCGCCTCCGAACACCAAATAAATGCGACCGCTAGTGGGCGTCAGCCTCTGCGATCTGAATGTACACGGCCTCGAGGACCGTAAAAACGTATGCCTGAACAAAGGCAACGATCAGCTCGACGGCGTAGATTACCAAAAGAATCAAAACCCACGCCACGCTGGGCAGGGCGCCCACGGCGTTCATGGCCGTAAAGTGCTCCAGCATCGGCTGGGCAAAGAGTGTGGCCATGATGGCGAACGAGCCCATGACGATGTGGCCGGCGAACATGTTGCAGAACAGACGGACGGCGAGCGTGACCAGGCGCAGGCACAGCGAGAAGAGCTCGATTACCCACACGAAGACGTTCATGGGGAAGGCGACGCCCGCAGGGGCGAGGCTCTTGAAGTACCCAAAGAAGCCGTGCTTCTTGATACCGAAATAGATGAAGTACACAAACGACACGAGTGCGAGGGCGGCGGTACAGCCGATGGCACCGGTGCCGGGCTTCATGCCGGGGATGAGGCCGATAAAGTTGTTGATCAGGATAAAGAAGAACAGCGAGGCCAAAAACGGGAAGTGCTTCTTCCAGTTGTCGCCAACGACACCCTTGGCGATATCGTCCTGCACGTACTCGATGACCCACTCGACGCCGTTAACGAAGAAGCCCTCGGGGACAACCTTCTGCTTCTTAGTAAACGCGAAAAAGACCACGAACATGACGACAGCGGCGATAAGCAGCCAGAACGAGTACTGCGTCAGGCCCGCGTTAAGGTCACCCACGACCGGAGCCGAGGAGAACTCAGCGACGAGCTCGGCGATCGCGCTGGGTAACTTGGCAAATGCGTCCAAGATTCCACCTTCCCTGTTTGCCCGCACCAAGGTGGGGCAACGCCTTTAATCCTTCATAATCACCATGCAGGCGATCACGATCCAACAAATCAAAAACCCGGCGAGCTCGCCGCACAAAAAGGCGATGAGCGCCACGGGGGCTACCAGGTGCACAATTACGACGCCCATAAAGAGCACCGCAAACGACACTATGGTACCCAACATGCCTACCGTCATGTTGGCATCGCGTCGATGCGCCAGCACCGGAGCAAGCGCAAGGTACAACGGCAAAAATGCAACAAGACCGACGACGAATCCCGTTGCGATGAACGGCACGTGGCCTGCCAGCTCAACCGGCATGTGCGTTCCCTTCTCGCGACATATAGCCCACATGGAGCCATACCCCGCTCACATCGTCCTAGTATTTTAGGGCGCGTGATTGCAAAATCAATGCACTGTTACCCAACCTTAATCGCGTCTTTAGCCCCTTGGGGTGTCAAACGGACAAAAGGCCGAGCACTGAGGACGAATGGGTCGCGATGGCCGACGAGCGTACTTGACAAAAGCCGCCGCACCCGCGTAAGCGCAGCACGACAGCGTTGTTGACTATTGTACGAACCGAACACGCGATGACAAGTGGGAAAACGTAAGTTAATACACAACTGTACATTTTCTTAAGACACTCTTTATACCGTACCTACGGTATAGCGCGTTTTGGGCCCTCGGTGGCTGCGACGACACTCATAAATATGCGTGCAGGCGTCACTCGTACACCCGCACGCACCAATCATGCACGAATGAGCACGTGCAGCTGCCCATGCCTGGCGACTAGAGCGTGCCGTAGATGCGGTCGCCGGCGTCGCCGAGGCCGGGAACGATGTAGGCGGCCTCGTTGAGATGGTCGTCGATGGCGCAGGTATAGATATGCACATCTGGGTCCTTCTCGGTCAGCGACTTGAGGCCCTCGGGGGCCGCGACGATGCACAGCATGCGGATGTCCTTGACACCGCGCTCGCGCAGGTAGCTGATGGCCATCTCGGCCGAACCGCCCGTGGCGAGCATGGGGTCGACAACCAGGCAGATGCGCTGGTCGATATCCTTGGGCATCTTGCAGTAATACTCATGCGGTTCGTGGGTAACCTCGTCGCGCTCCATACCGATGTGGCCCACGCGAGCGGAGGGCACCAGGTCGAGGATGCCGTCAACCATGCCAAGGCCCGCACGCAGGATGGGCACGATGGCGAGTTTCTTGCCGGCGAGCTGTTTGAACGTGGCGGTAGTGATGGGGGTCTCGACCTCGACGTCTTCCATAGGCAGATCGCGCATGGCCTCGTAGCCGTCAAAAAGCGCGAGTTCGCGCACGAGCTGGCGGAACTGATTGGTGCCGGTGTTTTTGTCGCGCAGGATCGACAGCTTGTGCTGGACGAGCGGATGATCGACAAGCGTCACACGGGACGCATCGTAGGTAACGGTCATGAGTTGATTGCCCCTTTCGTTGCGGCCGTAAAACGACCTTGCTGGCATGGCGCGCAGCGATGTTGCCGCCGCGCGCCATACACAAGTTTAGCGGTTTGCTGTATCGAGTGGCCCGTCGCAGCCCTACTGTGCGGTACTGAGCGAGCGCTTGACCGCATCGCGCCAGCCCGCAAGGTTTTGCTCGCGGCGCTCGGCGGACATGTGGGGAAGGAAGGTCCTAACGATCTGGGCATTTTGCTCCAGCTCTTCCAGGTCTTCCCAATAGCCGACGGCAAGGCCCGCCAAGTACGCGGCACCGATTGCCGTGGTCTCCACCGTCTCGCATTGCAGCACGGGGATATCCAGCAGGTCGGCCTGGAATTGCATGATGAACTCGTTGCGCGACGCGCCGCCATCGACAGACAGGCGTTCGATCGAAAGCCCCACGTCCTGTTCCATGGCGCGCAGCACGTCGTAGCTCTGATATGCCATGGATTCGCAGGCGGCACGTACGATGGTCGCACGGCTCGAGGCGCCGGTCAGACCGCACACGATACCGCGGGCACGCGGGTCCCACCAGGGAGCGCCCAAACCCGCAAAGGCAGGAACGAAGTAGCAGCCCTCGTTGTCGTTAATCGAAGCGGCGAGTTGTGCAGACTCGCTCACGTTCGAGATGATGCCCATGTTGTTGCGAAGCCAGTTCATGGTGGAGCCGGCAGCAAAGATAGAACCCTCGAGCGCATAGCTGATCTTGCCGTCCGCGGCGATACCGATGGTGGAGACCAGACCGTTCTTGGATTCGACGACCTCGTCGCCGGTGTTCATGAGCATAAAGCAACCAGTACCATAGGTGTTTTTGGTCTGGCCGGGATGGAAACAGCAGTGGCCGAACAGCGACGCCTGCTGGTCGCCCGCCACGCCCATGATGGGTGGCATGTTGGTCATGATGTCGCTCGCGACGCGGCCGTAGTCGCCCGAGCTCCAGCGAACCTCGGGCATCATGGAACGCGGAACGTCAAAGAGCGCCAGCAGGTCGTCGTCCCAATCGAGCGTATGGATATTAAAGAGTGCCGTGCGGCTGGCATTGGTGTAGTCGGTGGCAAACACCTGACAGCCGGTGAGGTTGTAGATGAGCCAGGTGTCGATGGTGCCAAACATGAGGTCGCCCGCCGCCGCGCTCTCGCGTGCGCCGTCGACGTTGTCGAGAATCCACTGCACCTTGGAGGCCGAGAAATACGGGTCGAGCGTAAGCCCCGTGCGGGAGCGCACCAGCTCTTCTGCGCCCTGCTCAACCAAATTATCGATCAGAGACGCGGTGCGACGGCACTGCCATACGATGGCGTTATAGATGGGCTGGCCGCTCACGCGGTCCCAGACCACCGTGGTCTCACGCTGATTGGAGATACCGATGGCGGCGATGCGATCGGAATGAATCCCGCTCTTAAACTGAACCTCCATCATGACCGCAATCTGGCTGGCAAGGACCGCCATGGGGTCTTGCTCCACCCAGCCGGGACGCGGGAAGCTGGTTTTGACGCTGCGGCGCGCTTGGGCGACAATGCAGCCGTACTCGTCGACGATGGTCGCAAGTACCGAGGTGGTGCCGCAGTCGAGCGCCATGATGTAGGAACCGCCAAAGTCAAACGAGGCATCTTCCATGCCCAGGCTGCCCAGATTCAACGACATCGCTTACACCTTTCTATGCATCGGGTCGGACAGGACCCGCTCAATCTCTGACGCGGGAAGTGCGCCTTGGCGCAGGATCTGGAGCCCGCCGTGCTGGAACGACACGATGGTCGAAGCGTCGCGGCACGGCGTCTCGCCCGCGTCGACGGCCACGTCGACCCCTTCTAGAATGCGGTCTTCAACGTCGGCAAAGCTTGCCGGCGCGGGCGCGCCGTGTGTATTGGCGCTCGTACAGGCAAGTGGGCTGCCACAGGTGCAGATGAGCGCCTGTACCACGGGCGATGCCGACGCGCGAAGAGCCACCGTGTCGTCGGCGGCACGCATAAAGGTCGGCACGCAGGGAGCCGCCTTGACCACAATAGTCAGGGCGCCCGGCCAGCATCGTCGGGCAAGCATGCGTGCCTCTTCTGGGATATCCACGCCGTAGCGGTCGAGGGCCTCGGCATCATCGACCAGCCAGGCGACCGTTTGGGTGAGCTCACGCTGCTTGAGGGTAAAGATGCGACGGTAGCCGGTACCGAGCGCGGGCACCGCAGCGCCGTTGACGGCAGCCTGCGGATCGCGCGGCCACGGCAGAGATTCGCTTGTATCTTGGGGCACGGCGTCCGAGAAGGCGTTGACTGCCACAGCGACGCCATAGACGGTCTCGGTTGGGATCAGGGCCAGGCCGCCACGGCCGAGCACCTCGGCCGTACGCTCGACGGCGAGCCGATGCGGCTCGCGCGCTCCCTCGAATACCCGATAGACCGTCTGCATGTGTATGCCAGCCCCTTACGCTCTGGTGAAAGTTTGTTTACTGAGGGGCATTCTCGCACGAAACGTTTAACCTATTTGTCCACAGCGCATGTTGGTTTGGTGAGCGGCTATAGCAGTCGGTGAAAGTGAGGGGTAATTGAGCCGTGACAAGCCTCTTTACATTTCCGGCGCAGCGCTCCCGCCGCCGCGCCGCCAATACGCTTCGTACTTTACTGACGTTGTTTGGGCTCGGTGACGATAGCTCGAACGATGCGGGGACGATCGGTGAGGTCACGGACGATGCGTACGTCCGAAAGACCCGCCTGGCGGCAGAGCTCGGCCGCGGCGTCGAGGGCGCCCTCATAGAGCTCGCAGGCAAACAGGCCGCCGGCGCGCAGCATATAGGGCGCCGCATTGAGCAGGCGGCGGAAGATATCAAGGCCATCGGCTCCGCCCTCGAGCGCCAAATCGGGCTCAAAGTCCTTGACCTCGTGCGGCAGCGAGCGCATGACGTCAGTCGGGATATAAGGCGGGTTGGAAACGAGCACGTCGAAGGTGCCCCACTCCTCGCGGGGGATAGAGCTCACCAGGTTCGTGAGGCTGAAGGCGACCTCATCGGACGTCAGCCCGAGTGCATCGCGGTTTTTGGTGGCCAGGTCGATGGCGCGCGGCTCGATATCGGTAGCGGTGCAGGCGACATGGCCGCGACGCTCCCAAGCAAGGGAGAGCGAGATGCAGCCCGTGCCGCAGCCGACCTCGAGAACGCGGGCAATGCGGGGGTCGGCAGGCACAGACGCGGCGGCATCCTGCACTAGGGCCGTCTCTTGGTCGACGCCTTCGATGGCAATGCCGTATTCGTCGAGCTCGGGCTCGGCGACTTCCGCGGTCTCGGCCTCAGCTGCCTGCGCGGCGGCTTCCTCGGCCTCACGATCGGCCAGCTCCTCGGCATAAGCTCGGCTGCCCAGCACGTCTCCGCCCAACGCCGCCTCATCGGCAGCCGTGAGGTTGGCGGCACGGCGCTCGGCAGTCGCGCGTTCGTCAGCCAATGCGACTTCGGCTTTACGCGCCTGCTCGACCTCGTCGTTCCATGGCAACTCTACGCGCTGGCGGGTGGCAGCTTCGGGGCTCAGAACCTCGGCATCCAGATAATTGAGGACTTCCTCGACGAGCATCTCGGTCTCGGGACGTGGAATGAGCACGCCGGGGGCGCACGCGACGTCGATCATGCGGAACTGCGTGCTGCCGGTGATGTACTGCAGCGGCTCGCCCTTGGCGCGACGGACAACCGCCGCGTGCATGGTCTCGAGCTGCGCTGCATCGAGCGTGTCGTCCATACGCATATATAAGTCGATGCGCGCTAGGCCCGTGGCTGCGCACAACAGCCACTCGGCAGAAAGACGGGGGTGCTCTTCGCCGCGCTCGGCTAGGTACTCCTTGGTCCACTCGAGACAACGCCTGATGGTCCAGATCTCGTTTGCCATGGGTCCTCCCCTCTTAAGCGCCGGGCGGCGCGCGAATGTCGGAGCAGATTGTACGCGAGGGCGGCACGCGGCGAGAGACGATTGGAAGCGATTATCGAGAATCAGCCCAGAATTTTGCACCGGGCTCGCTCAAAGTGTTCATTCGCCGACGTCTAGATTTGCATTCGTCAAGCTTTTGGCAAGGTTGCCCCAAAACTAACCAATATCTAACCAAGAACTTGCCACATCACTTGACGTGCGACGCACCAAAAAGGGCCCCGCGACTTCTTGGACGATATTTCGAGCAATATTTTCAATTGCAGATGAAGGCTGTTAATTACTTTGAGCAGGTAGGCAGCTTAATTTCCAACAAAGTAGATTAAATAAACTCGAAAAGTAATTTACCCAACCTAGTCATTTAAGAACGTCCCCAATGACTACCTCTGAGGCGCCGCAGGTTGAGCATAAGTCCCCAATGACTACCCGCCGCAGGTAGAGGACGGACAGCGAGCGGGTCGCATTTGAGACAAGGTGACGTGGAACGAAAGGGCGCTGACCTTCTGGTCGCGCCCTTGAAGTTGAACGTCAGATTGTACAGGTGCGGCCCGCGCAGCGTCGGCCGGTCCGCCGTTCGGTAGAACGGCGGAACCTACTACACGGCCTGTGCCAGCTTCTCGGCACGCTCGGCGGCGGCAAGCGCCTCGATGACGGCACCGAGTTGGTCGCCCAGAAGTACGCCGTTGTAGGTGGAGTTGAAACCGATACGGTGGTCGGTCACGCGGTCCTGGGGCTGGTTGTAAGTACGGATCTTCTCGGAACGGTTGCCGTGGCCAATCTGGCTCTGGCGCTCGGCGCCGAGCTCGGCCTGCTGCTTCTCGAGTTCCATCTCGTACAGACGGGCACGCAGCATCTGCATGCAGACCTCGCGGTTTTGAATCTGGGAACGCTGCTCCTGCGACTGCACCACGGTATTGGTGGGCAGGTGGGTAATGCGCACGGCGGAGTAGGTGGTGTTAACGCACTGACCGCCAGGACCGGAGGCACAGTAGGTATCGATGCGCAGGTCGGACTGGTTGATCTGAACGTCGATCTCCTCGGCCTCGGGAAGCACGGCGACAGTTGCCGTGGAGGTCTGGATGCGGCCCTGGGACTCGGTCTTGGGAACGCGCTGGACACGGTGCACGCCGGACTCGAACTTCATGACGGAGTAGACACGGTCGCCCTCGACCTTGAACTCGATGGACTTAAAACCGCCGGCCTCGCTGGGGCTGGAGTCGAGCACGGTGGTCTTCCAGCCACGCGACTCGCAGAAGCGTTGGTACATCTTGTACAGGTCACCGGCGAAAATGGCCGCCTCGTCGCCACCTGCGGCGGAGCGGATCTCGACGATGGTGTTCTTGTCGTCATTGGGGTCACTCGGGATGAGCATGTACTTGATGTCTTCCTCGAGCTGGGGAAGCTTGTCCTCGTTCTCGGAGATGTCCATCTGGAGCATCTCCTTCTCGTCGGCATCGGTAGTGTCACGGAGCATTTCTTTGGCAGCCTCGATGTCGTCGAGCGCGCCGATGTACTCGCGCGCAGCGGCAATGAGGTCGGACTGGTGCGCGTACTCCTTGTTGAGACGCGTGAACTCCTTGATGTCGGAGGCGACGGCCGGGTCGGAAAGCTTCTTCTCGAGCTCCTCGTAGGCCTTGATGATCTTTTCGAGCTTGTCGCGCATGGCGGAACTCCTTTATATGCGTGAAGGTGAAAATCGGCGGAATTGATGGGGCGCATGGCGCCGTTGCGGGGTAAGCCCAGCTAGAACATGTCGATTTTCAGATACATGCGCATCCCTTCGCGTATAGGGTACATAGTTGCGGTCTAACCCATATATGATAGCGTGCGCAGGCAAACCTGCATATAACCCGCACGGAATGAGTGGACGTAGTCGTTGGGGACGTTCCTTAACGACGAGTCGTTTAAGAACGTCCCCAACGACTACAACGGCTAACAAAGGGACTGTCGCTTTGTCACATTCTAGAGCGTTTGAAGCAGAGCGATGAAAAAGTGGACACCTTGGAGGTAGGCACGGCGGGTAATGCGCTCGTTGGTGCCGTGGACACCGCGATCGCACTCGTCATCGTCGACCACAAACGCCGAAAAGCGAATGCATTCAGAGCAAATACGCTGATAGTTAGCCGCATCGGTGGCACCGATCACAGTTGAGGGCACAATGCCGACAGCAGCCCCGCCCGCCGCATTCGGTATGTTTTCCTCCGCCCCCTTTTGATCACGAAAGTAGCGGGCGGCAATAGTGCGAACGGCCTCGAGCCCCGGTCCGCCAACACGCGGGGACGGCGAAGGTTCTGAGCTGCCGGGGCCAAGTTCGACCTCCACGCGCCCGGTAAGGCCCGCAGCGGCAACGGCCTCGCGGCAACGGTCAACAACATCAGCCACGCCCGTGCCCTCGAGCATGCGGAAGTTAATATTGGCCCACATATCCTGCGGCATCACGTTGGCGCCAGTGCTGCCGCCCTCAATCTGCGTGGGCGCACAGGTAGTGGTCACGAGCGGATAGAGCTTGTTGCTGGCGAGGCAGTCGCGAACAATGACGCCTCCGTTGGCGGCAATCTCATCCGCCGTGTAGAGCCCCAACTCGACAAGCTGCGCGGCAAGCAGATCGGTCACGCGCGTCGGCCACTCGATATCGCAGATTGCGGCGATAGCGCGGCTCAATACCTCGAGCGATGTGCCGCCGTAGGGGTTGGACGAATGTCCGCCTTCGCTCTTCGTCTTGAGCACGATATCGGCATAGCCCTTCTCGGCAAGGTCGGCATGCATAAGCCAGCCCTCGCCCGCGCCGTACTCGGCAGCCGAAACAATACGGTAGTCACCCTCGTCGATCAGGTATTCAAGTTCAACGCCGCGCTCCTCGAGCACGCGGCCGATGGCCCCCGCTCTCTAGAGCAGCGTAACCTCGAAGGCGCGCTTGTCGGTGGCGCCGGGAGCCAAGGTGATGGTGTTGACCTTGTGCTCGAAGACGTCGTCCTCGGTGTCCATGGTGGTATGTCCGGTCCAAGGCTCGAGCGCCACGAACGGGGCGTCGTTGGCGGCAGACCACACGCCAATGTACTTAAAGCCCTCAAAGTCAATCTTGACGCCGTGGCCCGACTTGCGACTGCGCAGCGTGAGCGTGGAGCCCGGGGTATCGGTGAACATGATGGCGTCGTTGTCGAAGCTACGGTGTGTGATGGGCAGCACGTCCGAGTTATCGGGAGCCTTGTAGCTTCCCTCGAACGTCATAAGGCCATCGGGCGTGATGATGGGCGCCTCGTTAGTCCAAGCCTCGGTAAACGCCAGCTCGTAATCCTCGAACGCCTCGTCCTCGGCACCGGGAACGGGCACGTTAAATGCGGGGTGGCCGCCCACCGAAAACGGCAGGTCCACGTCGCCGGTGTTGGTGACGGCAAAGGCCTGCGTAAGAGTGGCGTCGCCAGTCAGGGCATAGGTCATGTTGAGCTTAAAGTGGAACGGGAAGGCCTTGAGCGACTCGGGCGTATCGGTGATCTCGTAGGTGACGGACGAACCGTCCTCCGACACCTCGACCAGCTTGTGCTCCACAATACGCGCGATGCCGTGGCGCGCCATCTCGCAGCTGCCGGCCGCAGACGTCGCCGTGTTGTTGCGCAGCGAGCCCACAATGGGGAACAGGATGGGCGCATGCTTGCCCCAAAAAGCGGGATCGCCCTGCCACAGATACTCGTTGCCGTTGAGGGCAAGGCTCGTGAGCTGGGCGCCCATGGAATCGATGGCCGCGGTGAGGCCGCCGCGCCTGATGGTAGTGACGGTAGACATGCTACTTCCTCCAAAAGTAAACAATAGTGTCGAGGACTATTGTCCCACTCTTGGCGGCGGGACGGGACGACAGGCGATTATTGAGTAGCCATAGCGGAAATGGGCGGCGAGCGCCTACTGGGTATCCACGTAAAGGTCAAACCCACCCTGCGAGGTGGTGTCGACCGTATCGGGCGCCCGCGAGTTAAAGCTCGCGGGAACCATTCTTTTCGAGGCACGAAAACGCGTGCCGTCGGTGGCGACAGGTGGCTCATCGACCGTAAGTTCGTAGTCGCCGGGCTTGAGCTCGATACCGTCACCTTCGGAATTGACGTATTGGTGCTCGTCGATCGCTTGTCCCTTGAGCGTACGGCCCACGATATGGATGAGCATCTGGCTGTCGCCGCGCGCGGTATCCCACGTCGCGCCGTCCTTGACCTCGACCGACACATGCACCGAGCGCGTACGGTTGAGCGATTGTTCGACGGAGATCTCGACCTTGGCGGCGTCTTGGCGCTGCTGCTCAACATGGCTCCAAACGCTGCCGATTGCCGAGCAGGCGATAACGCCGGCCATGAAGGCGATGAGGATGGGGCCGAGCGGAGAGCGCCGGCCCGCGCCTTCCTCGCGAGCCAGATCGGGGCGATGCGTGGGCGCAGGCGCCTGGGCGCCCTGCGCGGGCACGTCGAGAATGCTGAAGGATGCCGTGCTGTCGGGGTCGATAGTGTGACGCGGCTGTGGGGTCCTTGCCGGCGAGATGGACATGTCGGCCGGCTCACCCAGTGTGGCCGTGGCGTCGGCCTTTGCCTCGTCGGCCTCAGCCTGGGCCCAGGCCTGTTCAAAGGTTAGGGGTTCGGCCGAGTCGGAAGCGGCGTCCGTCTCGACGGCATCGTCGCCGCTCTCGTCCTCGTCGCTCGACACGTCATGCGGCGCGGTCTCGTCCCACTCCTCGTCCGGAACCTCGCCCTCGCTATACCACCATTCAAAGTTATCGATATCCATACGGGGCGCCCCTTAGGCCTCGCAAATAAACACTTGCTAGCCTTATACCCCCAGACGGCACGAGGGCTCGCACGGAATGCGAAAAGGACTGCTCCTTTGTCGCATCGAAACGGATCTGTTTACGTTTAGCCGCGGGTAATCTTATTTCTCAACAAGAAGTCGACTGCCCCCACGATTCTGATGCCATCGATGTCCGTTGGATGGTCGCCATCCCTGACAATCAGGATCTTCTCATACGAATCAGGAATTTTTCCTAGCGTGCTTAGCTTGAGCGGTCGCAGCTCGCGTTCCCTCGTCGCCTCGGCACCGATCCGTTCGGTAACCTGGATATATTTGCGGTCTGATCCCTCGCCGATTGCGACAAAGTCGATTTCCCCCGCGCGTAGATGGCCGCAAAACACTTCGTATCCTTCAAAGACAAGCTGGTTGTAGATGACGTTCTCGAGCATCCTTCCGCTATCGCTACCTCTATATCCGTCAAGATAGCTGCGAATTCCCGTATCAGCTATGTAATATTTACCGCCTGTCTTAAGAAGCTTCCGCCCCTTGATGTCATACCTTTTTACTTTGGTAAACAGGTACGTCTCTTCCAGAGCGTCAATATATGCCGACACCGTCGATGCGTTGGTCTTACCGCCCGCTGATTCGTTGAGCGTCCCTACGATTTTGTTGACCGAGGTTTGGTTGGAGATGTTGTCTGCCAGATACGCACAGAGCCGCTCGAGAACATCGCGCTTGGTGATAGCTCCGCGACCCCTACGCGTCACACGCGACAGGATATCGCGCGCGACGATCGTCTGGTAGAGGCTACGGATATAGTCGCGACACAGCTCACGTCTCGGCTCATCATGGGCCAGAAACGGCATGCCGCCATAGGTTATGTACTGCTCAAGCACGGTATTTGAATTAAGGCGATCGCCCGTCTTGGAAACAAGTTCGACCCTCTCACCAAGCCCTTCAGCGGCGACCGCATCAATCGAGCGAAAATCAAGATATTCGCCAAACGTGAGAGGCTGCATCTTGACCTCGACATATCGGCCCGAGATAAGCGTTGCGAGCTCGCTCGATAGCAAAAAGGCATTGGAGCCCGTTACATAGATATCGCACGGCAAATCCACTCGGAGCGAGTTGACCGCCTTTTCCCAACCTTCGACATTCTGGAGCTCGTCAAAGAACAGGTAGGGATGATCGATGCCGTCGATGCGCTCCCGAACCATACGATAAAACGTCAGATAATCCGTAATTCCCGCGTACTCTAGAGATTCCATCTTAAAGGTCAGCAAACGCTCGGCTGGCACCCCCTGTTGCGCCAGATAGTCCCTCATCATGTCCAATAACGTTGATTTGCCACAACGGCGTATGCCCGTCACGATTTTGATGAGGTCGGTATCCTGAAAAGCAATGAGTCGATCAAGATAGCGGCTTCGGCGAACGATATCCATAGAGTCTCCCTAGCGCCCGACCAGACATGAAATCTTATAAACTTGCATTTTTTGCAAGTTTATAAGATGTTACCTTAGAAACTTGCAGAATTTGCAAGTTTCTAAGACATGGAATGTGACAAACGGACTGCCCCTTTAAGACCGCCGATAACGCCCGTGTCGAGCGTGGTGATACCGAGGATCGTGCTCTGGCCCGTCGTAAGATTGGCGGGATCGATAACGCCAGTCGCCGTGAGGAACGTGCCCATCACGGAGTTCATGCACATGTAGCCCAAAAAGCCACAAAGCGCCGCGGTAGCCTTCTCGGACTTGGCGAAGCCATAGGCGAGACAAATCGAGAAGATAACCGGGATGTTGCTCATAACGATGCCGGCTGCGGCCTTAAGAATCGAAAAGAAAATCGCAAAGCCCGGAGCAGCAAGCCAGGGAACAGCTGCCGTAAGGGTGGGGCTGGTAAAGGCATTGCCAAAGCCCTGAAGGATGCCGGCGATTGGCAGGATCAGGACAGGCGTCATGAGGACTTTGCCCAGGCGCTGGAACTTTGCCAGCAGCTCATCTTTGTTCATGGGATACCCCTCTTAAAGAAACGGGGCGTGCAGTTCTACAACCCACACGCCCCATAACAGTTATCAAACGCTATGGAACTAGCTACTTAAGCTCCGGCCAGTAATCCTTATTGGCCTCGATGAGCTTATCGAGCACCTTACGCGCCTTCTTTGCGTCACCGACCAGACGATTAAGCGTGAGTGCCTGCAGGGCCTTCTCGTAGGAACCCTCCATCCAAGCCTCAACAGTCAGGCGCTCATAGGCGTACTGGTTCTCCATAAGACCGCGATAGAAGGTGCCAATCTTGCCAACAGCATAGGGCTGCGGGCCATTGGCGCCCACGCTTGCCGCGACCTCGACCATGGCGTCATCGGGCATCCCCTCGATAATGCCGTTGTTGGGCACGATGACAATGAAGGTCTTATTGGTGTTGCGATAAATGGCCGAGGTGATTTCCACGATCATATCGCCATGAGCATCGTTCTGCACAACCGAGGAGTTCTTTGCGGTGCCGACTTTGGCAACACGCTCGCACTCGGCGAACACGCGCTTCTCACGACCGTTGATAACCTCGTCGGAGCGAGTGTAGTCGGGGTCGAGGTGAGCGACCTTGTACTCGGGATACAGATAGTACTGCAGATAAGTGTTGGGCAGATAGTCGGGGAAGTCCTCGAGCATGTCCTTGACCATGGCGTAGGTATCAAGCCAGGACTGGTCACGCTGCTCGGCATCGGCAGGAAGGAAGCCGTTCTTCTCCGTGTACTCCTTAATCTGCGGGACGAGGTCATGGCCCTCTTCATCGTAGATGTGCTTGAACCAACCGAAGTGATTGAGGCCAAAGTACACGGGCTCCGTCTTGCTCATATCGCGACCGAGCAGGCGACCGTAAGAGCGCATGAGGTTGACAGGCTGGTCGCAGATGTTGAGAACGCGATGCTCATCGGGCAGAACGCGCTCGAGACCATATGCCACAATAGCAGCCGGATTGGTGTAATTGATAATCCACGCCTCCGGGCTATGGGCGCGAACGTCGTTGACGATCTCAACCATGTCATTCATGGAGCGCATACCGTAAGCCATGCCGCCAGGGCCCACCGTTTCCTGGCCGATGATTCCCATATGCAGCGGAATCTTCTCGTCCTTGCTACGCATCTCGTAGCCGCCGGTACGAATCTGGCAGAGCACAAAGTCGACGTCGGTGTAAGCCTCGTCCTTATCGGTGGTGTAACCAAACTCCACACCGGGCTCCTCCTCAGCAAAGAGGATCTTGCCAAACTCGCCGATCGGACGCTGGCGCTCGGCATCGATGTCATAGAGCATCACGCGGTTCAGCGGCAGAATGTCCATGTGCTTGGTCAGGGCTTTAAGAATGCCAGGGCACCACGTGGAGCCGCCGCCAACGATCACAATATTGAGCTTATCCTTCATGTTCCGTCCCTCCAGGGTTGGCTGATCGGTGTTCTCGAAGACCTTGGGCTCCGCGGCTGTCCTCGGCTTGCTTCGTTTCGATTGGTATTTTGCGACATAAGGTCATTTGCAAGTCCCCGTGTGGGCCAATGCGAAACGGGGACACATGATTTCGCTCACGACACAGATATGTGTAGGCAGACACGCGCGTTTGCCCAGTTCATGGGCAATAGGCAATCTTGACCGATTACCGATTTCTCACCTGGCTACACAAAGCGGTACCATATGTACGGCGAGGTGCGAGGGGCTGAAACATCTTATGAAAGATCAAGAATCCTTTTATGATCATGTGCGAGCTGGCGAGAGCAAGCTCAACGATCTCGAAAGCGAGATCATGCGCTACATCATCGAGCTGCGTGATGATATTGACGATGTCACGCTTAAGAGCGTTGCCGAACGGTTCTTCGTCGCTCCCAATACAATTGTCAGGCTTGCCCATAAACTTGGCTTCTCGGGGTTTACGGAGCTCAAACAATCGTATTCCGCCTCGCTCGATCGCAATCGATTCACTATCGAGGCACTTCCTCTTGATACCCAGCTCGTACAGACCAAAGATCTGCTTAACGACCGGGTCATCGATTCGGTTGTGAGTCTTATCCAGGACGCCTCGCATATCGTGTTCTTCTGCTCGGGCTTTTCGAAATACCCGTGCCTCGAGATGGCTGAAAAGCTCAAAATAATGGGCAAGAATACCGACACGCTCAGTGAACGCCACGTCATGAGGCATTACGCAGAACTCCTCGGCAAAAACGACCTGGTCTTCAGCGTTTCCGTAAGCGGCGAGACGCAGGTGTCTATTGACGCCACATCGATAGCCAAAACGCGCGGGTGCAAGGTCGTCACGCTCACCGGCTTTTCTCGAAATTCCCTCTCGAAACTAGCCGACTACCCTATCTACACCGTGCAAAAAGAAATCCGCTTGGGCAGCATGGACCTCGACAGCCGATTGATGTTCTATTACGTTTTCGAATTGATATTTGAGCGCTACTTCAAACTGGCCAAGAAATAAAACTTGGTATGCGCCCGGCTTCGACTCTTTAGCAGCCTTCTATATGAAAGGAACCGCGCATGCAACGTGTACTGTTTATCTGTTATGGAAACATCTGACAGTAAGGACAAACTGCCTCATAAATGAGCGGTTTGTCCTTTTCATTTAGTCAAGTTGCAACTTTTTTGCAACTTCTAAGGGCTCTAATTAACTCTCATTCCGTCGTTTCGCCATCGCATCTCGCAGCGCCCGAAGCACCTCAATTGCTACAGGCAGCTCATCGACCTCGAACGAGTCAAGAATTCCCTGCACTTCCGCAGAAAGCGCCGCTTTATCGGGTTTCGACGCATCCGTTAGCAGAGCGTCTACGCTTACAGACAGTTCCTCAGCAATCTTACGGTAGTGTCGAAAAAGTTGATGTAACCCGTCGTTCGGGAACGGGCCGCCGCCAGAATCCGTCTGCATCATAGAACCCCAAAAGCTATCCCCCGTCGCATCTCCTCGAGCTCGCCGCCCAGGGCTATCGCTCCATGGCCGTCATGCGCTATGTCGCGCTCTTCAAAATCAAAGATGGCCATGTGTTCATCACCCACATTTTCCATCAGTCCCAAGACTACGCGCGGTTGGTCTAAACACATCAATCGAGCTCGCAGAACGTTAATGCCAGGTCCTCGCGCCCAATATCCCAAACATTAGGAAAGAATTAGCATTCGCACATGTCCAGATTGCCGTACCGTAAGAGGCTAGGAAACTCTGCGGAAGGCGAGGTGGGCCATGCCCCGCATCTTGGTGGTGGACGACGAGGAGGCAATTGCCGAGCTCATCGGTGTATACCTGCGCAACGAGGGATTTGATGTCGAGATGTTCGGCGATGGCGCCCAGGCGGCCATACGGGCACTTGACCCACATGCCGCGCCGATCGATCTGGCAATTCTCGATGTGATGCTTCCCGGGTTGGACGGCCTGGAGCTATGCCGCCGCATCCGTGCGGAGCACGCCTATCCCATCATCATGCTCACAGCCAAAGGCGAGCAGGCCGACCGCGTGGCGGGCCTCACCTTCGGGGCCGACGACTACGTAGTCAAGCCGTTCCTGCCCCTTGAACTCGTCGCCCGCGTTAAAGCCCAACTCAGGCGCGCGACCATCTATAATCCCGCCGAAGCCGGCGATGCCGCCGCGGGCTCCCCAGTATCCGGGCCAAGCCTGCTGGTACGCGGCGGGCTCGTGCTCGACATCTCCGCTCACGAAGCCACCCTCAATGAACGCCCGCTCCCCCTCACGCCCACCGAGTTCTCCATCCTCCAACTGCTACTCGAAGCCAACGGGGCCGTACTCTCGGCACGAGAGCTGTATTGCGGGATCTTTGGCGAGGGATATTACGACAAGGGATCGGGCTCTATCACCGTACACATTCGACATTTACGTGAGAAGATGGGTGATTCATTTGAGGAACCGCACTACATCAAAACCGTCTGGGGATGCGGGTACAAAATTGAACGCTGAATCTCTTCGAGACCGTCTGACATCGCTAGCCCTGGGGCTCGCGGCGGCCGTATTAGGGCTCACACTCATCCGAATCCTGTTCAGCGCGTTGTTCGATTTTATAGACACCTATATGAATGGCGCCTTCATGAGCTGGTTCGCCAGCCAGGTGCTGCAGACCTTCAACCTCGATGAACTGGGGCTGATGCCCCTTGACGTGTTGAGCCCGGATGGCGTGCGCTTCATGTTTTACCAGTTGGGCTTGGGCGCCCTTGCGACCCTGGTCATTGCCGTCGCCCTCACGATGTTGATTGCGCGCCGTATGGAACGCAGGCGAACGTTGGAGGCCGTTTGCCGCCGCATCGACACCTTTATGAAGGGCGAGGCGCCGGCAGCCGATGTGTTTGGCCCCGGATTTGACGACGTCGCCCTGCGCATGACCGAGATAAAACGAGCCATGCGCGATCGCGAGCAGGCGCTACGCGATGAGGCCTCCCGGAAGAACGACCTCATCACCTACCTGGCGCACGATCTCAAAACGCCGCTCACCTCGGTCGTGGGCTATCTTTCCCTGCTGGACGAGGTCCCGGATATGCCCGCAGAGCAACGCAACCGCTATACCGCCACGGCCCTGGACAAAGCCCGGCGTCTCGAACGGTTGATCAACGAATTCTTCGACATCACACGCTACAACCTGCAAAATATCGAACTCGAGATGGAGCCTGTCGACCTCTCGTTTCTTCTTGTGCAAATGCTCGATGAGTTCTATCCCCTGCTGAATGGGCATGGCAATACGGCCAAGCTTGTCGTAGACGGCACGGAGATTACGGACGAAGAGCCCGAGCCGCTCATGATCGAGGGCGATGCCATGCGCCTGGCACGCGTGTTCAACAACATCCTCAAGAACGCGATCGCCTACAGCTCGCCCAATACACCCATCGCCGTTAACGTGGATACGGCCGATGCGGAACGCGTGCGCGTGCGCATAACCGACATGGGTCTGACCGTTCCCCCGCACAAGCTGCAGTCCATTTTTGACAAGTTCTATCGCGTGGACGAAACCCGTGCGACCTCGACAGGCGGGGCAGGCCTGGGGCTCGCCATCGCGCGCGAGATCGTCCACTTGCACGGCGGGGAAATCACTGCGCAGAGCTCCGGCGGCACAACGGGCTTCACCGTCGAGCTTCCAAGGCACAACGCCTAGGCCAGGCGGAAACTCCACAGGTTGGAGCACTGGGAAAGCACGCGCTCGATGTCCCAGGTCTTTTCACTTCGGTTGCGGCTGTTGGGATCTCGCACAACAAGCCGTCCGGACTCGTCGATGCCCGCCAGCACGATAAAATGGCCGGTCGTGGTAAAGTCGCCGGGACGGACGCTCGCGATAATGGGCACACCGGCAGCAAGGGCCTCGGACACACGCCCCGCATCAGCGGGCATCTCCTCACCTACCATGCCCAACTGAGCAGCGCCGACCGTCATGAGCTCCCACGATGTCATGCCGTCCACGGTGAACCCGGCATCTTCGCTCAGTCGAGCCATTTCCACGGGACCCCGATTCGTACGCCCCGTTAACGCCACATATACCATGGCGAGGCACGTGGGCCCGCACCCGTTTTCGCCAATGGTGCCGCCGGCGTACGGCTCGGTAGCCCATACCGGATCGATCTGATACAAATGCGGAATCGCACCGCGGCTCCACTCTCGCTTAGGCGTTGAGCGCGGGGCCGTCAGGGCATCCCATCCTGCCGCCACGGGCGCAGTCGGTCCCCCGTTGCGCCACGACGACAAGGCGATGGCGCCAATCGTCAGCATCGCAACCACGAGGGCGGCCGCGCGAATGCCGCGTCGCTGACGCCGGCCGCGCAAAGGACCTCGATCGATGCGACGCACACCACGGTAAGCCGTGCGGGCGCCTCTGCCCCGCCGTTGAACGGGAAATGCCTCCGTGCGACCCGCCGGGACGCGATAGACGTCGCTCCCGCCATAATTCCCATCGCTATATGGGCGTTGACTTGCCAACATGCATTCCATAATGCCTCCCTTATCGCCGATTGCGCCCGTACGCCATCGATAGGGAGAATATGGCCCTGCCCCATAAGAGGTCTTGAATGAAATCCTAAGGTTTTGCTAAGAGCGGCAGCTGCCCCAGCCTACTGTTCCATAAAAGCCGGGACCCAATCCGTCTTGTCAAACCTAACAATCTCGTCATCGGCCTGCAGATACAGCGTTCCGTGCAGGCCGTCCTTCGAGGTGAACGCAAGATGGACGGACCCGCATTCGCCGCCCGCCTCGTCCAGCAGCACGAAGCCGTTGGGGTCGGCCGAACGCTTGAACGTGCCGTTCATAACGTCACCGTGCTCGTCGACGTGCCGCCACCGCCCCTCCTCGTCAAGAAACGCAAGCGTTGATCGGCCGGGCTGCCGCTCCTGGAACATACCGTTGATGGCAAATCCCTCGGCAAGGCCCCTCTTGATGACCGCGGTCTCGCGCGCCGACCACAGACCGAACCCCGCGCCCACCAGCGCGATTCCCAACGCAAGGGCGATCGCTCGATAGGATACCGTCCGCTTATCCATACGAACCTCGCTCTCTGGGGAATCCCACTCCCCGGGGAACCCCGGCCGAATTACCTATGCATGTGATGATGATGCCCCGTGTAACAGATGGGCGAGGCCACATGCATATACCGGCCGCGGACGGCATGCGATCAGGCTAAAACGTGCCGCTAGCAGCCCAATGCCAGCAACAACACGGCGATCAGCGCAAAATCGCCAGCGACGCCAGCGCCTGCATATCCTCTTTAAGTGGAGTCACCTCGACCTCGGTGCCGTCTTCCATCATCAGCACATCGTCCAACTGATGCTGCATTTGTCCTCCATGCCTCATGGTTCTTCTCCTTCCAACACTGTACCGACTGATTGCTAACAACCCGTAAACTGCGGGCAAGATTACCGTTTGTTTACCGTTGAGTCCGGTTCACACGAGGCCCGACTCGCAGAGCGCTTGCGCACCACGCGCACCAAGTACGCGCCAGCAACCAGCATGAGCACCGACACCGCCACGGCCGCCACGGCCATCTCCACCTTGCCCGCTCCCAGCGCCGAGGCGGCAACGGTCGAGGTGACGATCGAGGGGATCCGCCCAAACGTTGCGATAAGCACCACGGGACCAAAACCCATGCCGGTCAGGCCTGCAAAGTAGGTAAGGAAGTCCTTGGGCGTTCCGGGGACCAGGAAAACGCAGAGCATCACGAGACCCATGCGGCGCGAATTGTGCAACCAGGAGAACCGCTCGACCAGGCTGCGGTCGAAGAACAGATCGATAAGACGCCAGCCCCAGCGGCGCACCGCCCACCAGATCACGCAGGTCGCCGCACCCGACGCCGCCAGGCACATGGCCGTGCCCTCCCAAAAGCCAAAGGCGTAACCACTTGCCAGCTCAACCGGTTCTCCCGGCAGAAACGCCAGCAGCACCTGGACGAAGTTGATGAGGAAGAGCACGAGGCGGCTGGCGATGGCATGCTCGGCAACAAACGTGCGCACCTGCGCAGGGTCGCCCAGCCAAGCGAGCACATCGGGCAGGTATTCCCAGCACAGCGGAAGAATGAGCGAGATCGTACCCACCGCGGCGGCCATCACGGCCCAACGCATGCGACGGCGGTGCACCGCGATCTCGGGCGCCGAGGACACCGGCTCCTTGGGTGCCGCATCGCGCTGCGCGGCCCTCCGGCACGCCGAGCACGTTTCCTTGCGACGGCACGTTGCACAGTCCTCGCGCGGGAACACCGTTCCCATCATTCCGAGCGGGCGCATGGCCGCGTCCGCACCATTCATGTCAACACGCATCTCGGACACCTCCCTGGTTGCCTACAACCAGTAGTGTCCAAAACGCGTGTCAATCCTTTGTCTACGCTGGAAGATTTTCGCCAGGAGCCTTGCATCCGCACTCAAACGTCGCCGTCACGCACGCCCCGCCGCACGGGCCGTTGGCCAGCTCGATGTCGCCGCCGTGCAGCTCGGCCAACACGCTCGACACATTCAGGCCCAAGCCAAAGTGCTCGGCCGACTTGTTTTCGCTGTAGAACGCATCGCATGCGCGGTGCAGGGCCTCAGGCGAAAAACCATCGCCATCGTCTCGCACGCGCACAATCAGACGCCGCGAATCGCCGTTGTCCCCCACGCCCAGCTCGACCACCACCCGCGCGCGGGCGTGGCCGCATGCGTTGCTCAAAAGGTTGTCGAGCACTTCCTCCACCAGGGACATGTCGAGCAAGAGCGCGGCGGCGGTAGCCGAGACCCCATCCATGCCCTCGACCGAGCGCACCTCGACCGCCAACTCGGGGACCCTGGCCGCAACGACCTCGCGCGCGTGCCGCCTAAGCTCGTCCTCAGCCTCACGCAAGGCGAGCGGGGCACGGTTCACCGCACGATCCTCGAGCTTGCACACGCCGCTCATGGCATTGGCGTACGACTCCAAGCGGGCAACCTGCACCTGCAAACGTTCAACCTGCTCAGATGTCACCTGTTTGCCCGCATCCACACGCATGCGGGCCAGCTCGGCCGTTCCCTTGAGCACCGTGATGGGCGTGCGCAGATCGTGGGCGAAAGCCGCGTTGAGCTGGCGCCGAGACTCAGACATGTGCCACAGGTGCCGTTGCGCCCTCAGCAGCTCGGCGCGCATGGCATCCAAGGTGGCACCCAAACGGGCCAGCTCGCGGCCGCGCACCGGCTCGATCTCAAAGTCGAGATCCTGCGAGCCGATCCGCTCGGCCGCGACAGCAAGCTCGCCCAACGGCTCGGCGATGTTGGTGCGATAGAACCGGCGAAACATCACGATCGCCAGGCCGCCGTAGATCGCAAAAGGCCCTACACCCTGCACCATATCGCTCGCCGCAATGAGGGGAGGGTGCATGCCTCCGGCAAACGCGTAGTAAGCGACGTTGGAGATGCGGTCGGCCCCAAAGGCATCACGCAGGTCGATATCCGTAATCTGCTTGAAAGCCGCCACCGGATCCGCCCGCAGCGTGCGCTGCTGAGCGTCGTATTGGGCAAGGTTGTCTTGATCGAGCGCCACGACCTCCACCGCGCCGTCCTCATAGTTGGTAAACGAGGCGTCTCGGCCGGGTCCCAGATACTCCCCGTTAAGACCCCAGTCCATCAAGCCGATCGCGCCCCGCTCGACGCCGGCCACGGTGGCATAGCTCTGGGACTGTTCAGGGTACGCACGCTGCGTCGCGGCCGCACCGGACGTGGGGCGCTGTGCCCCCTCGTCCTCGCCCGTGGCCAAAAAAACTGCGAGCCCCTCGGCCCCGGGAACCGATATCTCAGTTGCGGGGCGCAGCTCGTGCGCAGCCGAGTCGTAGATATACGGACCCGAGAACAGCCAGCTATCCTCATCGATGCCCGTACCCGAACGCCGATAGACGTCCTCCACCGTCTCGGTCGCGCCGATCAGCGCCAGGCAGGCCGCCGTTGCCACAAGCAAGTACACCGCCACGCAGGCGGCAAAGGTCACGCCGAGCGGGCGGGCCCTCCACCACGCGCGCGCCCGCTCGCGCAGGCTCGGCCGCTCAGCCCTCGGCGCACCGCCCTTCATCGGGCCACCCACTTATATCCCACGCCCCATACCGTCTCGATGGGGTCGGCCGCGACGCCGGCCAGCTGGAACTTTTTACGAATACGGCGGATATGCTCGCGCACGAGCGAGGCGTCGCCCGTGCCATCCCAGCCCCATACGCGCTCGTAGATGGCATCGCGGTCGAAAACCCGGCCGGTACGCTTGCTCAGCAACGCAACGATATCGAACTCCAGGCGTGTGAACTCCACCGGCACCGCTGGCTCGCCCGCGCGGCGCACCTCCACCGAACGCTTGCCGTAATCGATCGTGAGCTCCCCAAAGAAGCGCACCGCCAGATCGTCCTGGCGCGACCGCCCCTCACGGGCCATGTGCGCGGCCACGCGGCGCCCCAGTACCGGCAGGGAGAACGGCTTGAGCACATAATCGTCGGCCCCGGCGGCAAACCCGTCGAGCTGATCAACGTCCTCGATACGCGCGGTAAGAAAAATGATAGGGCAGCTCAGATGCTCGCGAATGCGACGGCACACCTCGAACCCGTCCATGCCCGGCATGTTCACATCAAGCAGGATGATGTCGAACCCGCGCGGAGCAGCGACCAATGCCTCGGAACCGCTGTTCGCGCACGTCACCTCGAACCCCTCGAGCGTGAAATACTCCGCGAGCATATCCGCGATCTCGGCCTCATCATCCACCACGAGCATCCGCATGGCGTCTCCGTCCCCCGCCGCTGTCAATCCACCCGCATTGTCTCCCAAGCCTGTCTACTTTTTGTCGACAAATGCCCCGGAATTGCGCACGGCCGTCGCGCGCTTTTTAAGATTATCAAGCCCGCACATGCAGTCCCCGCGTTCGATTGCCTCTAGGCGCTCCCTTTCGTACAAAGCCTCTTCGACCGCCTGGTTAATCGTCCGCTCCAGCACCTCCTCAGAACAAAATATGTATGCAGAGGCACCGTTTTCCGTGATACGCAGGAGCTTTTCCTTTGCGGCATCTCGAACCTCACGAGAATTGCGCTGCAGCGCACTGACAGGATATACAGCATTTTTCTCGAACACCATAGCTAGCTCCTTAATTTATATGTTTTTATGAGGCATCAAGACCTACGCCGACCTCGCCGAGACGTGCGGGAACATGGTGCTCGCAAACGAGATGGCAAAACGCCCGCTTGAGCTTGTAAGCGGGGACTGGGCGCCGTGGGAGGAGATTTTCCAGTGGTACATCATACAGGACCCGTCGTTTGTCATGGATCACACGGGCGAGCCGGTGTTCTACGACGAGGAGCTTGACCTGTACGTCCTTGGGGTAAATCATCTAGGCACAGCTTGGCGGCTCGTGCCCGCTCCGATAATCTACGACTGAAACGACGCCGAAGGGCGCAGCGAAAACAATCGCTGCGCCCTTTATTTTTTGCTCCGCGCGCACTCAAGACGCGCTTTCTACACGTCGTCACTTTACGCCTGAACTTGTAGAAAATCCTCCGAGAAGATCGCCCCGTTTATGGGGCTTTTCGAAGCGCTTTCTACAACTGTCGCAATCTTCGACAGATCCAACCCCTAAAACATGCCTTGTTTTCTACAGCGTTTCACGCCATATATCAGGAGAAATCGCCTTGGCTCCCTCCGCTATACGCTTCGGGGGCAAAAAAGGCAAAAGGGCATAAGAGGGGCTGACGCAGCTTGCGCTACGGTCGGCATAGCCGACGGCCCCATGCCCGCCGCCTGCATGCTTCGTACTGATAACCCACGCGCATCGAGCGAAGCGAGATGCTGGGATGCGGCAAAGCACGCACGTGAAGGCCTTATGAATCTTGAAAAATCGCATCGACTTTTTTCTCCTCATTTATGAACGGATGCGAACAAAAATACTTGTTTATCAGGCTTTTCTCGATTTGCGGATACATGGCGACGCAAGTAATCTCGGCTTGTATTGAAATTGCGTTGCAGGCAACGCCAAGTGAAAAGGAGGCTCGAATGAGCAAGGAGACAAGTGTTCGGGATGCGTCTGAGAACTCTGTGTACAGCATGCTCGAAAATGCCATGTTGGTCGTTGACGAAGAGGAGGCAAAGAAGTTTCTTGGGGCAACCAGGCTTTTGCAGTTGATGGTAGACAGCGGTGATGGCATCGGGCCTGCGCATCTTCGTCACTGCTATGACTCATCTCATCGCTATTACTTTGTAAGCGATCTGCTGTATTGGAACACGAATCGTCGCTAGGGTTCTCGAAAGCAATCCCGCGCAGCCCGTACCACTAGCAATTATGTGCCCCGATGCGCCAGCGAAGCAGCATCGGGGCACATCCATAAGGAGAGGAGGTGACAAGAGTGCCCACGAGGAAAGACAGCAAGGGGCGCATCCTTCGCCAAGGAGAGGGGCAGCGCCCGAACGGCCAGTACTATTTCAAGTTCAAAGACGTGAAAGGCAAGACGAAGTACAAGTACTCGTGGACGCTTACCACGCACGACCTCCCTCCCAAGGGCAAAAAGTCGGGGCCGTGCCTCCGCGAAATCGAGAAGCAGGTGCAACGCGATCTGTTTGACCGCGTTGCACCAAGCGGGATGACCGTTCTCGAATTGGTTGAAAAGTACGTCGCGACCAAGACGGCGGTGCGCCCGACTACGCGCGCGGGCTATAAGACGGTTATGAACTTTCTCGCCAAGGACGAGTTCGGAAGCAGGAAGATCGGCGATGTAACGACGCTCGACGCGAAGAATTGGCTCATCTATCTTCAAGGCGAACTCGGGAAAAGCTACAGCGCGATTCATTGCATTCGAGGAGTGCTTCGCCCAGCTTTCCAGCTAGCGGAGGAAGACGACCTCATCAGGCGCAACCCGTTCAACTTCGAGCTTGCCACCGTACTCGTCAATGACTCCATTGAGCGCGAGGCCTTGTCCCCACAGGACGAGCGCAGGTTCCTCGATTTCATCAAGGGAGATAAGCATTACTCGCGATACTATGAAGCGTTCAACATCCTCTTCAACACGGGGCTGCGCATCTCGGAGTTCTGCGGCCTCACAAAATCTGACCTCGACTTCGAAAACGGAAGCATCCGCGTCAACAAGCAGCTGCAGAGGGGCAGCGATATGAGGTACTACATCGAACGCCCCAAAACGAAAAGCGGCGAGCGATACGTACCCATGTCCGAGGAAGTCAAAGAATGCTTCAAGGCAATCCTTCAAAAGCGTGCCAACCCACCTGTCGAGCCCGTCGTTAACGGAGTGAGCGGATTCCTGCTTCTAGACAAAAACGACATGCCGAAGGTTGCGATGCACTGGGAGAAGTACTTCCAGCTCTCCCTCCGCAAGCACAATAGCATCTACAAGAAGGAGCTTCCCAAGATTACCCCGCATGTATGCCGACACACGTTCTGCTCCAAGATGGCTCGCAAGGGGATGGACCCCGCGAAGCTCAAGTACATCATGGGGCACTCGGACATTAGCGTGACATACAACACGTACACCCACCTCGGATTCGAGGATGTGAGGGACGACATGCTCCGCATGACGGATGGTGCCGTGTAAGCTAAAGTGTACGAAGTTGTAAATCCGCGAGGTTTACAACCGAGTTTACAACTTTTGCGGCGGAAAATATCCGCTCATACACGAGTCGATTCGGGATTCCGCGACTGGGCGATGACATACGAACAGCGTTTATTACCTGCGGAAACCCTGATATTTGAAAGGAAATCCAAGGGTGCACAGAATCCTGTTTGTATGCCACGGCAACATCTGCCGCTCGACGAGGTAACCGCTGATTATCAGGCGTATTAACCATTCAAATCATCTGGTCTACTACCTTTTTACTACTCATTAGAGGCTCAGGCACGACAGGCCAGATGGTTCCGCTTTTCACAACAGCCTACTTTTTCGACCGTTCAACAGGTCAGTAGATTAAATAGCTTATCAGCATGCTAGAGTTGTACCTGCTACACAACTCTAGCATTTTTAATGCTCGCGCTTCACAACTGAAGACACTCAAGTCAGTGACAAGGAGTGGTATTTGCCCTTTCTCCTTGCTGACTCGTGCCACCGCGAAGCGCTTGGAGCTGTGTAGCAACTGTGGGTGGATACTCCTCCTTTTCGTGCTGCACATTTCATTCTTTGGATGAGCCTCCTTCCACAGCGTTTACCAAGTGTCGGAGGAAGGAACGCACACTATGAAACAATCAGCTCCCCTCGCCGCGGTTGTGGGGCTTACCCTAGCTTTAAGCGTCACTGGATGCACTGACCCTTCGGTGTCTGCAACGATGAAGTCCATTGACTCTATCGGAACCGTATCAATCGAATCAAAGGATGCCATCGACTCGGCAAACAAGCAGTATGACTCCCTTGATAAAGAGCTTAAAAAAGAAGTTGAAAACTACGCTGAACTAAAGAGTGCAAACAAACGTTACGACCAACTTCTCTATAGCGAAATCACCAAGGAAATCAGCCATTCTCAAGAAATTCTGAGTTCATATTTTGCCCAGCAGTTCGATACCAAAGAAATCGAAGCTGCAAAATCAGATGCGCAGGCCGCACTAGATGCTTCTGATACAGATGGTTACTACAAAGTCTACAAGGCATTGAAAAAAGCCGACAAGGAACTTGATACCTTCATTAAGGACGAAATGAAAAAGTCCTACAGCATGGAAACATACGGCGGAGACAACCCCTTCAGGCTGGAAGAGTCCGACCTTCCTCAGGAATGGCTCTTCTCTCCGATTAAAATGCAAACTTCGGCACACCCCAGCCTTGTCGCCAGCCGCAAGGAAGCAACTGACCTTCCCACATACATCTATCTGTACATCAATAACTCATCCCGCAAATACACTTACGAGCTGAATCAAATCCCGACTAAAGCAATCAAAGTTCAGGACGAGAATGGCCAGATGAAGACAGCGCTTGTCAATACTGAGGTAAAGTTTACCGCCGCCTTCAACCAAGCAGCAAATAACGATCTCAACAAAGAATTAAACGAACGTCCCGCTTATTTCTTTGCAAGGGCAAAGGACAGCGCAATCGTCCTCGCTCTCCAAAACTACGATGGCGAAGACTATTACGTTCTCTATACATCTGGGAACTGAACAAGGCATCATCGTTACTCGTAAAATGTCACAACCATCCAAAAGACTTATCGGCCCTTTTTGATTTGAGTATTAATTCTCATCCTGTTCCCAACCTGCTTTATAGAGGAAACCCTCTGCCCACAAAAATTAATTTGCTCCCTAAACACAAGGTAAGAGGGGACAGATATGAAGCCGAAGTGCAACGGAGGCGTAAATCTGTCCCCTCTTACCTTGTGTTTAGGGAGCAGCAAACGCAGTAATGAAACCGAAGGGTTCATTACGAAGTGCGGTAGAGCAAGGCGAAGCCGCGCAGCCCGTAGGGCGGAGCCTTAACTCTCATTAAATAAAGCTAATGGACAAATTTGGAGCTCTTATATATAAGAATTCCAAATTTGTCCATGACAATCACCTTAATCAGCCACTTGCTTGTTTCCTCTTTTGAATCAAGCTATATCGTCCGATGCTATCTTTCTTGCCGTCAATAACTAGATATTCGCGCTGCAATTGATTTGAAGTTTTCTTCCAACCCATCAGCCGTCCATGGTCGTCTTTAAACCCAAGTTCCTGACGCAATTTATCTTTTGCTTTCCTATAGAGCTTAATACCTAAATATGGCTCAACAATATCTGGATCAATGTAGCGTTCTGCACCATCACCGCCTGACGCTCTTTTGTATAGTGTCTCAATGTCTCCTCTATATCTCCCCCTTGCCTGCGTTATCACTTCTTGATTTGAGTTGTTAACTATTACATATTCCAATTTTGTTTTGCTCGGATTAATGTTAATCCCTGTTTCGTAAGCTGCATTTATCACCAACACCTGCAAATCATCAGGATAACTTTCCGTTTTTATTAGATGATCCCTCACTTCTCGTTGTTCCTTGTCCATTGGAAAGTCTTTGGCGTGAAGCGACCATATACCCATGGCGCGAATGCCCCTAGAACGCAACTGTTCGACTATCTCGTTAACTTGCTTTATTTGTTTTGTATAAATCAGACCCTTTGCTTGAGGGCTGATACTGTCTAACAAATTGTCAATGTCGCTAAACTCAATTTCTTTTTGATTCCGATAGCCCTTAAGCCCAAAAGTCGATTTAATTACTTTAAATGGAGCACTATTCCAGAAAACAAAATAGTCTAGCGCAGCTTTGGGAGTCGCACTCAACGTCACGACAACGTTGCTTTCGTCTTCTACGCGCTTCAACAGCTCCTTCAAAGCAAGTGCGGTCGAATTCTCATCCTCCCCTGGATAGAAAGACTGGTGAACAGCTTGGGACAGCTCGTCTAGACAGATAACTGAATCGTGCTCCCACCACTCTTCTGAAGAATATAGGCCTCTTTGTTTAGCCGAGTTAATACGCGAACCGAATGCAGCGTACGTCATTGCGGCAATACCATCCAGCTCCCTATCTAAGTAATACCTGCCATTAGGGAGATATCCTTTTCTCAAGCGCCCTTCCCTTTTGAATTGTTCAACTAGCGATACTTGAGGAGCAAGATACAGCAACCTATGGGGAAAGTTCTCTGAATACCTTTTTAGCTCACCTTTTATAAAAGTTGTCTTACCTGTACCGGGCGGCGAATAGATTAGGTTTAATTTCCCACCCTCAAGTTCAGTCATGTCAATTGCATCTGAAACGTAGTACTTCTTCTCTGGATGCGTTTCACGCTCTTCGAGGCTTATCGGTGTTGGAGGCTGGTAAAACAAGTCAAGCACATCCGATTTGGCATCTTGATGCTCGTCATTTGCCTTTAGCCCCTCTTGCAGTTTTACCTGACCGCCCGCTCGATTGGCTGCTCTCCTTTGGTCTGACTCTATTAGCTGTCTCTCCGTCTCCTTCCATATTTCAGCAAGGACTGGATTGGACTCCACTTCAAATTGAGAGCCATCTTCTCGTACTTTTCGATTCATAACAGCAGTCATATACTGCCGAGACGCGTTTTTACCAAGTTCACATTCAAGCTCTAGCTTTACGCGCTTCACTTTTTCGTCTATCGGCCCTAGCCGATTAAGAATTTCTAAACATGTCTTTGCAATGTCCATCAAGCAGCACCTTCTTTCTAAAGTATTATTACTGCCTTTTTATTCCCTTTTTTTCAGCCTCCCTATATAGGGTGCTTCTGCTAATGCCAGTCTTTTCGCATATCTCTTTCACTGACTTCGTTCTGTCGTTTTCAAATAGATAGAGAGCCATGTTGAGAGCGTCTTCATCAACATTAGGTCTGCCGAACTTCACACCTTGCTTCATAGCGGCCTCCCTGCCCTCGGCAGCGTTCTCAAGGATGATCTGCCTCTGGAACTCAGCAATGGCTGACAGCATATGAAATATCAATTTGCCTGCTGGAGTGGTTGTATCGATAGCCTCTTTCTTGCTATGAACCTCGACATGCATCTGTTCGAAGGTCTCCATAAGGTCAATTAGGTCTTTAGTGCTCCTGCCAAGTCGGGACAGCTCAGTGATATAGACTTCATCGCCCTCGCGCAGACGAGAGAGCATATCTTTCAGAGCGGGACGATTAGCGTTCTTGCCCGAAGCCTTGTCGATAAATATCTGGCTATCCTTTAAGCCAAGCGCGTGCGCATATTCAAGCTGCCTTGCCTCGTTCTGTTCCTTTGTTGAGCAGCGAGCGTAGAGAAACTTCATCGCGTGCCTCCAATTCCTATATGTCTCAAAAGTCCTATTAGTATTTTATATTGGGACATACACTTTTGGAATATCTTTTAGGACACTATTTGATTCAAAAGGCTCACTTGGGGAGTAGTATTTCTCATGTCTCAAATGTTATGAATTTTGGGATACACCATACGCGGCTTAACTTTCTTGCGCACTCCCAGCTTGCAGAAGATGCGTTACCTCGTAAGCCCCTGCCCCAGTCTGTTTTGGCGCATACGGGGTGTTTTACACTTTGGCCTCAACTTCTACTTGGCAGACCCCATCTATGTAGTTGATATCAACATGACTGAAAGAAGAAATTCCACCGACCGTCTACCTTCACTGCAAATAGCGCATTACCAAGGCATGATTGCCAATGCTATCGAGAAGACCGCCAGACGCTATAAATGCATTATCTATAGGCACTCTTTATAGCTGTCAATAATTGGCGAATAGCATTGCCGTTTCCCCTTTTACTCAAAATGATCTGCCATGCCCTTGATACAATCTCATCTACCACACCGCAACATCCATATATTTGGATGGAGCTTCACAATGGCATAGCTGCTGCTTTGCGTATGCAAACAGGCGAATTGGAGGGCACCCGCCTTTCAAGGTCTGTTCGCATATGCATGTGAAGCCTTGCGGTGTGGTAACTGTGGTAGGTGTCCTCCACATCGCTTAATTGCAATGATGTGCTTCTCCCCTTCCACGGTTGTCGGGATACCTTTGGAAGGAGAGCGGATGAAGAAGCCAACGAACAAACAACTAGCCCTCTTAGTTACGATTGCCCTCGTATTGGTTTGCGCGATTGCTTTAGTGCCTAGCCTTGCCACAGAACCGAATTCGAGTGCAACACTCAACATTTTCCACACCCATAAATGGAAGAAAGCGACCTGCACCAAACCTAAGACCTGCAAGGAATGCGGAGCAACCGAGGGCAATCCGCTGGGTCACAAACTCGAGGACTGGAAAGACGATGGATTCGACTCCACGTTCTCCGAAAGGGTCTATGTCAAAACATGTTCTCGCTGCGAGAAAACAATTGAGAAAAAGACAGAGAAGGTTACCTCGTTTCTGGAGAACGAAAAGCTGACCATATGCCCAGACACCTACTCGAAGGTTTTCGAAAAAAGACTTCGAGAGCTTAACGACAGCGATTTTACAGTGCACGAAGAATACGACTACAAACTGACTGTCTATTCAATTAATGACTCAAATGACGAGATGGCGGGGCAGCTCTCTTTTTCACTGAAGGACGAGAACCTCGCCCCAACCCTTCTCTATTCTGAACCTCTCAACTACGGCATCGTTGTCATGCTCGACAACAACCAAAGTAGCTATGACAAAAAGATGGCACGCTTCCTTGTGGCGATGATTGAGGCATGCGACCCGTCACTTGACTGGGATTCAGTCGGTGAAATCGTCAAAGAAATCGATGAGCAGGGCGCGGCAAGCAGGAACGGCTTCACCTACAGCAGGACAAAAAACGGTGGGTATACCCTTCTGCAAGCATCCATTATCACGACCGTAGCCGCACCCACGGAAACCAAAACGCCGCTTGACCATGACACCGTTAATAAAGACCTTGACCAAGTACGAGAGCGGTTGAAATATATCGGGCAGACCACTCAATACGTTAAAAAGGCAATTCCAAGCGCAAAAGAGGATGGGGTCGATTTGCGCGAGAAGGTCACCTTCCTCGGGATTGATGGAGAATTTCTATACGATGTCAATAAAGATACTGGAAAAGTAATTAACCTCTTTTTCAAATGGTCTTTAAGCGACTACGCCTCCGATAGAGATTACATCGTCAACACCCTCGCATCCTATTTCGGCAACGATTACAAGACCAAAGACATATCCCAATACAACAAAGGCAACGACATGTACAGCTACGATTGGTGGGAAACCACCGATGAGAACTGGAGCGTCTACCTTGTCTTGACAGACGAAGACACCGAGAACGAGGGCGGCAGCATTCAATTCACTCAATTAGAGAACTAGACTCTCCCCTTCGCCCAATTAAAGAAATAACGGCTGCGCAGCGCCCCAAGCATTGACGCTACGCAGCCTTTTGTATTCATGCGACCTATAAAGTCGTTGAAACTATTAGGACTCAATCAAACTGCGATTTCAATTGATGTCCGCTCAGCCTATAGCAAAGATGCACGCTGAGGGCGAAATTTGGGCTTGGGATTACGCCGATGGACACTTACTCCAATCCCAGCCTCAACGGGGCAAATAGGCCTCATTTCCTTTGATTTAACCCAATAAACGAACCCTTTTACCATGGCATAGACAACCCCATAGCTACAATCATGTTGTCGTGCTTGAGTCTCTGAAAGGAGATTCAAGCTATGTCGAATAGGAAAGATAACAAGGGTCGAGTTCTCCATCGCGGAGAAGGCCAGCGCCCAGACGGTCGTTACTCATTCAAATACACCAATTGGATGGGAAAAACCTGCTTTGTCTATTCGTGGACTTTGACAATTCACGACCAAACGCCACACGGCAAAAAGAGAGACCTCTGCTTAAGACAAAAAGAGCAGCAGGTTCAAAAAGACCTCTTCGACCACATTGCACCTGAGAACATGACCGTCATGACTCTGGTTGAGAACTACCTTGCGACCAAGGTTGCGGTACGAAAGACAACCGTTAGCGCCTATAAAACCGTCACCAATTACCTGAAAACAGACAGCTTCAGCAAAGCCAAAATATCAAACATTACGGTGTTGGACGCAAAGAAATGGCTTATCCACCTTCAGCAAGATGTTGGAAAGGGCTATAGCAGCGTCTGTAGCATCCGAGGCGTACTCAGGCCAGCCTTTCAACTTGCTGAAGAATGCGGCCTCATCAGAAGAAACCCCTTTAACTTCGAGCTTATCAATGTGCTGGTCAACGATACGGTATCCAGAGAATCGTTAAGCGTTAGGCAGGAACGGCTATTCCTTGAATTTATGCGCTCAGATCATCACTTCTCGCGCTACTTTGAGACTTACTTCATCTTGTTGAACACTGGACTCAGAATTTCTGAATACTGCGGCCTGACCCTTGATGACATTGACTTCGAAAATCACTGCATATGCGTTCAAAAGCAACTCCATCGTGCGAGAGATATGCAGTATTACGTTGAAGAACCCAAGACGAAATCTGGTATGAGATATATCCCTATGACCGCTTCTGTCGAAAAAGCCTTCCACAGTCTCATCGGACAGAGGGCGCAGCCAAAAGAAGAGCCTGTTATTGATGGGGTAAGGGGCTTCATCTGCCTAGACAAGAATGAGATGCCATGCGTTGCCCTGCATTGGGAGCATAGGCTCAAACGCGCCGTCATTAAGCACAACCGCATCTATAAGGAAGAGCTGCCTCATATAACCCCGCACCAGCTCAGACACACTTTCTGTAGCCGAATGGCACGCGCTGGCATGAGTCCAGCAAAGCTCAGATACATTATGGGGCACTCAGATATCAACACCACCTACAACGTTTACACCCATCTTGGGCTTGAAGATATTCAAGACGAGATGCTTGCTATTGAACAAAACCGCAGGTAGACATTGGTAGTAAAAATTTGAGTCGTACTACGTTTTTACTACTTTTGCTTTTACTTTTGCCTGATTTCTGGTTTTAATAAAGTGGATTTCCTTCCCTATATTGGAAACTAATTTTTAGAACCATTCAGCTCGTTGAATGCAGTAGAAGTGTTGGGGATAGAGGTCTTATCTTGTTATTATCGCAGGTAGAGATTGATATTTGAGCGCTACTTCAAACTGGCCAAGAAATAAAACTTGGCATGCGCCCGGCTTCAACTCTTTAGCAGCCTTCTATATGAAAGGTATCGCCCTATGCAAAGCGTACTGTTTATCTGCCATGGGAACATCTGTCGCTCGACGATGGCTGAGTCGGTGCTTACCGAGCTCGTGCGCCGCGCTGGGCGCGAGGCGGAGTTTGTCATCGATTCCGCAGCGACCTCAACCGAGGAGATCGGCAACCCGCCGCATCATGGCACGGTCGCCAAGCTGCGCGAAGTCGGGATTCCCGTCGTTGCCCACCGCGCGCGCCAGGTGCGTCGCGCGGAGTATGGCGACTGGGATCACATTGTCTATATGGATGCTGAGAACGCGCGCGACCTGCGTCGCATCTTTGGCGACGACCCCGACGGCAAGATTACGCGCTTGCTCGATTGGACCGAGCGCCCCGGCGACGTGGCCGATCCCTGGTACACCGGCAACTTCGATGCCACCTACCGCGACGTGCTCGACGGTTGCACTGCTATGCTCGAACAACTGTAGGCTCGCGAGCACACGAACCGCACCATCGACATGCAGCGAGCGAGGATTTTCTCCCGCATATAAATCGAGCGTGGACTTTCTCCCACTTTGAGCGTTCAAGTGCGCTCTAAACGGGAGAAAATCCACGCTCATTTTCTCGGCGGGAGATAATCCACGCTCGACTACTCGTCGACGATCTCGGCGAGCCAGACGTTCAGCGTATCGACCTCGGGGCAGCAGAACTTTGCCGTACCAGGCTCGTTGCCAGGCACGGTTCCGCCATAGCGCAGGATATCGATATAGGGAAAGCCCACATGGCAGGCCATTGCGCACATCTTGCCGCGGTCTCGGTCGAAGTCAAAAACGTCGCCCGGCTTGTGACCATGGTGGCAGCGGCACGCACCCAGCTGGTCCACGCAGCTCACGCGGATACGCGGACGCTTGTCACGCGGCGCGCCGAGCGGCTTGCCCCCGCCCGCAGGCCTGGCACCGTTCTCGCCAGCGTTACTCATGGTCGATCACGTCCAGGCAGGCCTCGATGGGAAGGCCGGCCGATTTGTCCTCTTGGTCGGCATTGCGTTCGATAAGCTCTGCCACCACGCGCATGGCATCGGCCGTTGCGCGCTGCAGGCTCCAACCGGCCATCACGCGGCCGACGAGCACCGCCGAGAACGTGTCGCCCGTGCCCGGGAAATAGACCGGAATGAGCTCAAAGGGAATCGTAAAGTACTCCCCCGCCACATGGTCGTAACCGATAACCGCGTTCGTGCCATTGACTACGGCGCTCGTAATGACCACAGACTTGGCACCCAGCTCACGCACGGCGTCCACAAGGGCGCGGGCCTCGTCGGGCGTGATTTGCTCGGCGATAGGCCTATCGGCAAGCAGGCACGCCTCGGTATAGTTGGGCACCGCGTAGTCGGCGCACTCGAGCAGGTGCCTCATGAGACCAATCGTGGACTCGGGCACGCCCGCATAGAGCTTGCCGTTGTCACCCATGATGGGATCGACGAACACCTTGGTGCCCTTTTGCGCACGGCGGTGGCAAAAGTCCGAGATGATGCGCGTCTCTTCCTCGGTCACGATAAAGCCGGTCGAGATGGCGTCGAACTCAAAGCCGAGTTCTTCCCAGATGGCAAGACTCTGACGCACGTACTCCGTGGTGTCGTGGATGTAGAACTTGGGATAGTTGAGCGTATCGGACACAAGTGCCGTCGGCAGATTGTGGATACGGTAACCCATGTGCGACAGCACCGGCAGCATGGCGGAAAGCGCGACCTTGCCGTAGCCGCACATATCGTTGATCAGCAACAGCTGAGTGTTCTTCATGAGTGTCCCCCTTGGGTCGGGCGCGGCGCGGCAGCGCCACAGTGCGACTAAGTGTAGCGCAGGGGACGTTGCGAGCGGAGTCGAGCGGCACGAAGGGCAAATTGTTGCGGAAAGGTTTCGGAAACGAGGGGCTAGCTTGCTTCATTGCGGCTCATTTGCCGCCACTTATTCAGTGCCATTTCAAAACTATGCCGGATTACGGGGCTAAACCTGAATGAGCCAACCACACCCCTTATTTTCAAATCATAGCGAACCTTCTACCTGCGGTTTTCTTTTTACCAATTTCGGCATGGTCGGCAATCCGTCATTCAGCCCCGTAATCCGGCATAGTTTTTAAGTTAGTCGTTGGGGACGTTCTTAAACGACTAGTCAAACAAGAACGTCCCCAACGACTATCCCAACAAGGGCAACGCCGATGTTTTGGCGAAGTCAGCGAAAACCCGCCAGAGTGAGCAAGGTGCCTTGAAACGAGGCGGCATTGACCTTCTGGTCATGCCGCCGAAGTTGAAAGGCAGATTGCCGCTCTGGCGGGTTTGCAGCGTCGAGCCGTTACGCGGTTTGGTAAAACCGCGTAACCACTAGTTTGGTACCTTGACTTTGATTTCTCACGCTCCTAAATTGGTTAGGCACAAAACAATTCCACTACCTAACTAAAGAAAGGAGCAGCACTCATTTATGTGCGATGAACCTCTTAGCCTTTGTTCGCACGAGCCCGGCGGCGACCCGTCACAGCCGGCGGATGTATCCGAAGCGGTTAGCTCGGAAGACAAGCTTGCCAAGCGCATCCTCAATAACCTGGGCTTTTGCGGCCATTACATGCATTTTCATGGCGGAGGCGTGTCCGGCAAGGCGCCCATCATCTGCCTACTGGCCAAGCAGCCCGGCGGCGAGATGTCGCAGCAGGAACTCGGCATGCACTTCGGCCTCAAGCCGGGGTCGCTTTCCGAGATCCTGTCCAAGCTCGAGCTCAACGGCCTCATTGAGCGCAGCCGTAACCCCAAGGATCGACGGCAACTCACCATTCGCCTGACCGAAACCGGCCGGGAAAACGCCCGCATCGACCAGGCGGCCCGCATCCGCTTTAGAGAACGGGCCTTTAGCGCGCTCACCCACGACGAGCGCGAGCAGCTCGCCGAAATGCTCGATAAAATCCGCAAAACCTGGGAGGAACTGGATGATTAAAGCCCTCATGGGCAGCATCCGCGACTATATGAAAGTCACCGTTGCCACGCCGTTGCTCGTGCTTGGCGAGGTGCTCTGCGAGATGCTGATTCCATTTATCACCGCCAACCTGATCGACGCCATCAAAGACGGCGCCACCGTAGCCGAGATGCTTCCCACCGCGGGCTTTTTGGTGCTCATCGCGCTGACGTCGCTTGCCTTTGGCGCCGCTGCCGGCGTCACCTGCAGCCATGCGAGCTGCGGGTTCGCCAAGAACCTGCGTCACGACCTGTTCTACAAGATCCAGACGTTCAGCTTTGCCAACATCGATGAGTTCTCGACCTCCTCGCTCGTCACGCGCCTGACCACCGATATCAACAACGTGCAGCAGGCCTTTATGATGATCATCCGTATCGCCGTGCGCGCGCCGCTGGTATTGATCTTCGCCTTTACCATGGCGTTTATCATGGGCGGCAGCGTTGCCATGGTCTACCTGGTTATCATTCCGCTGCTGGGCTTTGGGCTGTTCTTTATCATCTTTAAGGTGCGCCCCATCTTCTCGCGTGTGTTCCACAAGTATGACGCCCTTAACGAGTCCGTCGAGGAAAACGTCACCGGCATGCGCGTGGTCAAGAGCTATGTGCGCGAAGACTTTGAGAAGGAGAAGTTCGCGACCGCCGCACGCGACGTCCAGATGGACTTCACCCGTGCCGAGAAGCTGCTCGCCTTTAACAACCCCATGATGAACATCTGCGTCAATGGCGCGTTTGTCGTCATCATTTACCTGGGCTCCAAGCTCATCATCACGAGCCAGGGCACGCTGTTCGACGTGGGCCAGCTCTCCTCGATCTTTACCTATGGCTTCCAGATCCTTATGAGCCTGATGCAGCTGTCGATGATCTTTGTCATGGTAACTATGGCCGACGAATCGGCGCACCGCATTACCGAGGTGCTGGCCGCCGAGCCCACGATCGCCGATCCCGCCGTGCCCGTGCGCGAGGTTGCCGACGGCTCCATCGACTTTGACCACGTGAGCTTTAAGTATTCCGCGCATGCGAAGCGCCAGGCGCTCGACGATATCGACCTGCACATTACGAGCGGCGAGACCATCGGCATCATCGGCGGTACCGGCTCGGCCAAGTCCACGCTTGTAAACCTCATCGCCCGCCTGTACGACGCCACCGAAGGCACCGTGCGCGTGGGCGGCGTGGATGTGCGCGACTACGACTTGGACGCCCTGCGCCACCAGGTAGCCATGGTGCTGCAGAAAAACGTGCTGTTTAGCGGCACCATCGCCGAGAATCTGCGCTGGGGCGACCCGAACGCCACCGACGAGGAAGTCCGCGAGGCGGCACATCTGGCCTGCGCCGATGAGTTTGTCGACGGCTTCCCCAAGGGCTACGACACCTGGATCGAGCAGGGCGGCTCCAATGTTTCCGGCGGCCAGAAGCAGCGCCTGTGCATTGCGCGCGCCCTGCTGCGTCGCCCCAAGATCTTGATCCTGGACGACTCCACCAGCGCCGTCGACACCAAGACCGATGCCAAGATCCGCGCAGGGCTGGCAAGCTATCTGCCCAACACAACCAAGCTCATCATCGCCCAGCGCATCAGCTCCGTGCAGGACGCAGACCGCATCATCGTCATGGAGGGCGGCCGTATCGCTCAGATCGGCAACCATGAAGAGCTGCTCAAGACGAGCGAGATCTACCGCGAGACCTTCACCTCGCAAAACAAGATGTCTGCCGAGGGCGAAGGGGCCGTCGAGGCCGACACCGAGGCATCCGCAACGCAAGCCCAGAACCAGGAAGGAGGCGAGGCACATGAGTAAGGCAACCACCGCCGAGCGCGCGCTCAACCGCAAGAGCGGCACCATGTCGCGCCTCATCAAGACGCTCTTTGGCTTCTACCCCGTGCTTTTGCCCCTCGTCGTCGCCGGCGTGGTGCTCTGCGCCGTCATCAACTCCATCGGCGCGACCTTCCTTCAGAGCGCCCTGCAGATTATTAGCGAATCGTGGCAGTCGGGCGATTGGGAAGCCGCACAGCCCAAGATCGCGCAGCTCGTGACCACCCTCGCCTGCATCTACGGCGTCGGCATCCTGTCCTCGCTGTTCTGGAACCGCACCATGGCCATCATCACGCAGGGCTCGTTGGAAAAGCTGCGCGAGAAGATGTTCAACCGCATGCAGGACCTACCGATCCGATACTTCGACACGCACCAGCGCGGCGACATCATGAGCCACTACACCAACGACATCGACACGCTGCGCCAGATGATCAGCCAGTCGCTGCCCAACCTGCTCATGACGACCATCGTCATCGTCACGGTGTTCTTTATCATGCTGTACTACAGCGTGTGGATGTGTCTGGTGATTATTGCCGGCGTCGCCTTTATGACCTTTATGACCAAGCTGCTCGGCTCCAACTCCGCGCGCTTCTTTATTGCGCAGCAGACCGAGCTCGGCGTGGTCGAGGGCCATATCGAGGAAGTTATGAACGGCCAGAAGGTCGTCAAGGCATTCTGCCACGAGTCCGCTGCCGAGGCCGATTTTGACGAGCGCAACGAAAAGCTCTTCGAGGTATCGCAAAAGGCCAACATGTACGCCAACATCCTCATGCCCATCCTTATGAACCTGGGCAACCTGCTCTACGTGCTGGTCGCACTGGCGGGCGGCATTTTCCTGGCGCTGGGCGTGCCCAACCTGAGCATCTCGGGCATGACGCTGTCCATCGCCGTCGTGGTGCCGTTCCTCAACATGACCAAGCAGTTCTGCGGACAGATCGGTCAGATCTCTCAGCAGATCAACGCCGTGGTCATGGGTCTCGCCGGCGCCGACCGCATCTTTGAGCTCATCGACGAGAAGCCCGAGACCGACGAAGGCTACGTGACGCTCGTCAACGCGCAGGTGAACCCCGAGACCTGGCAGCTCGAGGAGGCCGACCACCGCACCGGCATGTGGGCATGGAAACACCCGCACCGTGCAACCGGCGAGATCGAGTACGTACCGCTGCGCGGCGACCTGGTCATGGACAACGTCGACTTTGGCTACACGCCCGACCACGAGGTGCTGCACGGCGTGTCCGTGTTTGCCAAGCCGGGCCAGAAGGTCGCGTTTGTCGGCGCCACCGGCGCGGGCAAGACGACCATCACCAACCTCATCAACCGCTTCTATGACATCGCCGACGGCAAGATCCGCTACGACGGCATCAACGTCAACAAGATCCGCAAGGCAGATCTGCGCCGCTCACTGGGCGTGGTGCTGCAGGACGTGAACCTGTTCACCGGCACTGTGATGGACAACATCCGCTACGGCAACCTGGACGCCACCGACGAGGAGTGCATCGCGGCGGCCAAGCTCGCGGGCGCCGACGACTTTATCACCCGCCTGCCCGACGGCTACGACACCATGCTCACCGGCAACGGCGCCCAGCTGTCGCAGGGCCAGCGCCAGCTGATTTCGATCGCACGCGCCGCCGTCGCCGATCCGCCGGCAATGATTCTGGACGAGGCCACGTCGAGCATCGACACCCGCACCGAGGCCATCGTGCAAGCGGGCATGGATAAGCTCATGGAGGGCCGCACGACGTTTGTCATCGCGCACCGCCTGTCCACCGTGCGCAACGCCGACGCAATCATCTGCCTGGATCACGGCCGCATCATCGAGCGTGGCAACCACGACGAGCTGATCGCCAAGCGCGGATATTACTACCAGCTCTATACCGGAGCGTTTGAGCTGGAGTAGCTCAAAACATCCCCTACGCTCCCAACGGAGCTCCCCGAGGGAGACGGGGTGTTTACTCCGTGCTCAAACATTCTCGCTTCGCTGCGAAACTGCGCGCGGAGCAAACACCCCCGTCTCCCTCGGGGAGCGCCTGCGCACACGGTCTTTTCTCGCAGCCTGAAAAGAAGTGGTGAGGCCCTGGCCGTTTGGCCAGGGCCTCGTTTTGTAAGGATGATTTGGGAGGTGGTGGAGGAACAGTCTTTTTGGGACGGGGCTAAATTAGCTGGTTCTCCATCCCAATATCGATGAATCAACAAATCGCAACTGAGCCCTAATCCAAAAACAGCTAATTTAGCCCCGTCCCAAAAAGACTGGTCAAGCTAACGGAACGCCGTAGCTAAAAAAGCCCCGTCCCAAAAAGACTGCTTTGGCAGAACGTCGGGTGGTATCCTTGGTAGCCCTGTGCTGCAAACGCACCTTAAACGCAAGGAGTCCCATGGATCTTATCGCCCAGCTCGCCCGCGAGCTCAACCTTAAGGCCGCCAACATCGAGGCAGCCGTCAAGCTCATCGACGAGGGCAACACCATCCCCTTTATTTCGCGCTACCGCAAGGAAGCCACGGGCGGCATGGACGACGTCGCCCTGCGCGCACTCGACGAGCGCCTGTCCTACCTGCGCAATCTTGAGCAGCGTAAAGAGGACGTCATCCTGCTCATCGACGCCCAGGGCAAACTCACGCCCGAACTCGAGCAGCAGATTCGCGAGGCCACGCAGCTCCAGCGTGTCGAGGACCTCTACAAGCCCTACCGCAAAAAGCGCATGACTCGCGCGCAGAAGGCCCGCGAGGCAGGCCTTGAACCGCTCGCCAACATGATCATCATGCAGGCCTCGGCCAAGGGCAGCGCACTCGACGCTGCCGCGGCATACGTCAACGAGGAGGCCGGCTTCGACACGCCCGAAAAGGCGCTTGCCGGCGCGGCGGACATCGTGGCCGAGACGGTGGCCGAGGATCCCGAGAACGTCGCCGACCTGCGCGCCTTTACGCAAAACACCGCCGACATCGTCGTCGAGGCCACCGACCCCACCGAGAAGACCCCCTACGAGCCCTACTACAACTTTGACGAGCCGCTGCGCCGTATTCCCAACCACCGCGTGCTGGCTATCGACCGCGGTGAGCGCGAGGGCAAGCTCCGCGTGCGCGTGAACGTCGACGGCACTGCCGCCACGGCGCGCCTCGGCAGCCGTTGGCCCCGACGCCAGGGCGTGTTCGCACCCGTCTTTGATGCCGCCATCGCCGACGGTTACAAGCGCCTCATGGCCCCCTCACTGGAGCGCGAGGCCCGCGCCAAGCTCACCGTCCGCGCGCAGACCGAGGCCATCAACGTCTTTGCCAAGAATCTCGAGGGCCTGCTCTCGGCACGCCCCGTGCGCGGCGCCCGTGTGCTCGCACTCGATCCGGGCTACCGTACCGGCTGCAAGGTCGCCGTCATGGACGAGACCGGCAAGCTACTCGACCACGGCGTGGTCTACCCCACCAAGCCGCGCCACGACGTCGCCGGCACCAAGCGCGAGCTCGCCCGCCTCGTCAAGAAGGACGGCGTCAACACCATTGTCATCGGCAACGGCACCGCCAGCCGCGAGACCGAAGAAGTCGTCTCGGAGTTCATCGCCGAACAGGCGCCTGGACTGCGATACACCATCGTCAACGAGGCCGGCGCATCGGTGTACTCCGCCTCCGAGCTCGCCAGCCAGGAGTATCCCGACCTGGACGTCACCGTGCGCGGCGCCATGAGCCTGGGCCGCCGCCTGCAAGACCCGCTGGCAGAGCTCGTCAAGATTCCGCCTCAGTCCATCGGCGTTGGCCAATACCAGCACGACCTTGACCAGGCCGAGCTTTCGCGCACCCTGGGACATGTGGTGGAGGACGTCGTCAACCGCGTGGGCGTCGACGTAAACACCGCAAGTGCGAGCCTGCTGGGATACGTATCGGGCATCACGCCGAGCGTAGCCAAAAACATCGTGGCCTACCGCGAGGAGAACGGCGCCTTTACCGATCGCCGCCAGCTTAAGAAGGTCCCCAAGCTGGGGCCCAAGGCATATCTCAACGCCGCGGGCTTCCTGCGCATCAGCGGCGGTAAGAACCCACTCGATGCGACGAGCGTCCACCCCGAAAGCTACGAGGTGGCCACGGCCGTCCTGGAGCGTGCGGGTGTGGCGGCAAGCGAGCTCAGCCGCGGCGGCGTGCCCGACATCGAGCGACGCATCGGCAGCATCTCGGCGCTGGCAAGCGACCTGGACTGCGGCATCCTCACGCTCATCGACATCGTCAACGAGCTCAAGAAGCCTGGCCGAGACCCGCGCGACGACGCGCCCGAGGTGGTCTTTAGCCGCTCAGCACTTTCCATCGACGACCTGGAACCCGGCATGGAGCTCAAGGGCACGGTGCGCAACGTTGTGGACTTTGGCGCCTTCGTCGACGTGGGTGTGCACCAGGACGGCCTCGTGCATATCTCCAAGCTGGCCAACCGCTTTGTCAAGCACCCCAGCGACGTGGCGCGCGTCGGCGACACGGTCAAGGTGTGGGTCGAAAAGGTCGATCGCGACCGCAAGAAGATCTCGCTCACCATGGTGCAGGGCAAATAGCCGCTAAAGCGGACGTCCCCCTCTTCGCGGCGTGCAAAATTGCGAGTATTCAGCATCTCCCGATAGCCCCGCGGCGCTTCAGAGGGCCATAAAAGCAAAAACGGCCCCCGTTTTGGCGTTTTAGGGCCAAAACGGGGGCCGTTCCGCGCTTCAACCAGCTGGTAAAAGTCTTTACCATGCTGAAAACTCGCGATTTTGCACGTCGCCGCAGGGGGTACCCTTGCTTAGGGCAGAATATGGAAACCCAAAGCGGCGATATCCTTGGCAAAACCGCGTACGGTATCGAGCGAGACCTCGTACGGGTCACGGCCGATGTTCTTGCGCTTGGCCAGGATGCTGTTGGGCACCGTGATGATCTGGCAACCGCAGGCCTCGGCCTGGTAAATGTTGATGAGCTCGCGCGTGGACGCCCACAGGACCTCGCAGTTGGGCTTGGCGGCGGCCTTCTTGACCGACTCCGTCATAAACGGAATGGGATCGACGCCGGTATCGGCGATGCGGCCGGCAAAAAGCGAGATGATGGACGGCGTCTCGGCGTCAACGGCCTCGACCATCTCATCGACCTGCGTAGGCGTAAAGATAGTGGTGACGTTGACCTTGATGCCATCGGCCGAAAGCTTGCGGACCAGCTCGGAGGTGGACTCGCCCTTGGTGGTCACGCATGGAATCTTGACGTAGACGTTATCTGCCCAGGTAGCAATCTCGCGGGCCTCGACCTCCATGGTCTCGACGTCGTCGGCAAAGACCTCAAACGACACGGACACATCGGTGATGTGGGCCAGAACCTCCTTGGCAAACGCGCGGTAATCCGTCACGCCACCCTTCTTCATAAGGGACGGGTTGGTCGTGAAACCCTGAACGTTGCCGTTCTCGTACATGTCGAGCATGCCCTCGAGGTTTGCACCGTCAGCGAACACCTTGATTGCCATCTGCCTGATTCCTTTCGTTTGCATACGGGCATTGAGCTGCTAAACACTTTACCTACGTTTATTAAGGCGTAAGCTGCGGTTTTTTATCTTCTCGGCGAACGGTTTTGCAGATTTACCATTTTTATATCGACGCCCCAGCGGCAAAACGTTTTTGCCAATCGTCGCGGTTGATTCCATTGGCGACTCAGAGACAGCGCTTCACCGGCGCGTTTTCACAACCGCTCCAAAACAAAAAGCGGCGACGCCTCATTTGAGACGTCACCGCTTCCGTGTAGGAGCCGGTTATCGGAGCTCCGCCCGATTAGGGCTTAACGTATGCCTGGATTACTCTTCCTCAACGTGGTTGATCACAGCACCCTTGGTGTGGATGAAGTTGGGGACGAAGGCGACGACCAAAAGGACGGCGAGAATCGCGTAGACACCGGTGGTACCGAAGGCCTCGGCAGCGCGGCCGAGCGTAATACCAATGACGGAGAAGTCGAAGTCGCCAAACGTAGTGTTCTTGAAGCCAAAGACGTCAAGAACGGGCAGGAGCAGGGCCGGGGCAAAGGTGATGAGCAGGCCGTTGACGAAAGCGCCAAGAGCTGCGCCCTTGCGACCGCCGGTAGCATTGCCGTAGATACCGGCGGTAGCACCGCAGAAGAAGTGGGGAACCATGCCCGGGATGATGAAGATGCCCAGGGTAGCGCCCACGATGAACATACCGACCACGCCACCGATAAAGGAAGCGACAAAGCCGAGGATGACGGCGGTGGGAGCATAGGGGAAGAAGACGGCGCAGTCGACGGCGGGGATGGCACCGGGGATCAGCTTGTTGGAGATGCCCTGGAAAGCCGGGACCAGGTCGGCGAGAATCATACGGACGCCGTTGTAGACGATAGTGACACCGACGGCGAAGGACAGGGCACAAGTCAGGGCATAGACGATCACATTGTCGCCGCCAGCGGTCTTGGTAACGACCGCAGGGTCTGCGATGTAAGCGGCAAAAGCGGTAACCAGATAGAAGAAGGCCATGGTAAGAGCCGTGGAGATGGTGGTGTCGCGCAGGAAGGCAAACTTCTCGGGAACCTCGATCTTCTCGGTGCTGTTCTCCTCGGCGTCCTTAGCAAAAAGCGTACCGACTGCAGCGGAGATGTAATAGGCGAGTGAACCGAAGTGGCCCATGGCGATTTCATCGCCATCGGTAACCTTCTCGGTGAAACGCTGACCAACGGCGGGAAGCATAGCGCTCACGAGGCCCAGGAACATGCCGCCCACGATGACAAGCTGGACATCCTGGAAGCCAGATGCCTGCAGAACGGCAGACAGCAGGCAGGCCATAAACATGCTGTGATGGCCCGTCAGGAAGATGTACTTAAACTTGGTAAAGCGGGCAATGATAATGTTCACGACGTAGCCGAGAATCAGGATCATCATGGTCTGAACGCCAAGGACGCTCTGAGCCATCGAAACGACAACCTCGTTGTTGGGCACGACGCCGGTGATGTGGAAACCGGTCTCGATGAAGGTACCCAGCGGGGCAAGGTTCTCCTGAACAACAGCGGCGCCGGCAGACAGCATGATGTAACCAAGAATGGGCTTCAGGGTTCCCGTCATCACCTTGTGGGCAGGGCGCTTGAGCGCAACAAGGCCCACAAAGGCAAACAGACCCATGATCCACGCTGGCTTGGTCAGAATCGATTGGATAAACTCAAGTATGGGAAGGATGGCTTGCATCTGCGCTTCCTTTCTCTCTAACGTGGGCGCGTTTCCCTCTTCCACAGGGAACCGCCCTTTTTTATGCCGCTTTAGGCGTTAGCAGCGGCCGCCTTGATTGCCTCAAGGGCGTCTTCGCGGATCTTCTTCTTGTTCACATAGCTGCGAACGATCACAACGTTGCCGTGGAGCTCGGGGGCGAGCTCCTTAACGGTGATGAACAGATCCGGATTTGCGGAAGAAGCACCGTTCAGGTCCATAGACTCAACGTCGGCCTTGATGCCCTCCTCCTCGCAAAGCTCCTCGACTTTGCCAGCGAGCATCAGGCTAGACCCGATGCCGTTTCCGCATACGGTGATGATATGCATGGCAACCTTCCTCTCCTACACGTGACGGTTTTCCGTCTATCCAAAAGCGGCGACGCATCGCCGTGCCATTAAGGCCTAAAAGAATGAACGCATGGTCTCCAAAACCTGCTCGGGCGTATCGCATGCGCTGAGCTTGGCAACGCAGTCCTCGTCCTCGAACATCTGCGAAAGCTCCGCCAAGCAGCCAAGATGAGCCTTGGGGTCGGGTGCGCAAATACCCACGAGCACGTGAACCGGATCGAAATCCTCATGTCCAAATGCAACGGCAGGGTCAAGCGTGACAATGCAGATGCCGGCCTCGCTCACATTGCCATCGGCCTGAGCGTGAGGCATGGCAATGCCCTCTTCCAAGACCATATAGGGACCGAATTTGTGAACCGACGAAATCATGGCGTCAACATAGCTCTGGTCGCATTTGCCGGCGTCAACGAGCAGCTTACCGCACGCCTTGATCGCTTCCTCCCAATCGGAGGCCTCGACGTGGCAGGCAACAAGCTCGGGCTTAAGAAGATCGGTCAGCATGCTCGCCCCCTACTCCTCGGGCAGGATATGGAAACCAAGTGCCTGAATGTCGCGGGCGAAGCCCTTGACCGTATCAAGCGAGTACTCGAGTAAATCTTTTCCGAAATTCTTGCGCTTGGCAAGAAGGGCATTGGGAACCGTAATGATTTGGCAGCCAACGGACTCCGCCTGGAAGATATTGAGGACCTCGCGCGTAGACGCCCAAAGAACCTCGGCAGCAGGCTTGACGGCAGCCTTCTTTACGGACTCCGCCATGAGGGGCAGCGGATCGACGCCGGTATCGGCAATGCGACCGGCAAAGATGGACAGAATAGAGGGGGTCTCGGCAGAGACGGCATCGACAAACTCGTCGACCTGCTCGGGCGTGAAGATGGTAGTGACATTCACCTTGATACCGTCGGCAGAAAGGCGCTTGACCAGCGCGGCGGTGGACTCGCCCTTGGTGTTGAGTGCCGGGATCTTAACGTAGACGTTGTCTGCCCAGGTTGCAATCTCGCGGGCCTCGGCTTCCATACCCGCCTCGTCGTCGGCAAATACCTCAAAAGAGACCGACACATCGGTGATGTGCTCAAGAACCGTCTTGGCAAAAGCGCGGTAGTCAGTCACGCCACCGGCCTTCATAAGGGAAGGATTGGTCGTGAAACCCTGAACGTTACCATTGTCATGCATGTCAAGCATGCCTTCGAGGTTAGCGCCGTCGGCAAACACCTTGATCGCCATGTTCGGTCCTTTCTCATCTAGCACTATTGCTATCGAAAGCCTTCTTCTTTGTTTCAAAAGCTTTTCGGTTTTCTTTTATAAACCATTTCAAAAGCTATCGAAAGCTCAATTGTCATCTTTCCGTGAACGGTCGAATATCGGGTGTGAACGTACTTCTTTTGGGCGGCACCTTCAGAACAAGACCCTCTACACGCTATTTAAGTGTAAACTATCTGCTACGCATGCATTTGGGACATGCCATTCCGTTCATTTGATTCATTCGATTTTGCCTTGTCCTTTTCATATCGATACGTTATATTTCGATTACGAAAGGCGTATCTTTTGCCTTTCGTTCAAAAGGAGCGGCATATGGCATCTACTTCAGACCTTTCACCGGCCGAGCGTCAGCGATTTATTATGAACTGGCTGGCCGAAAAGCCAAATATCTCGGTATCCGACATCGTTCGCCGTTTTTCGGTTTCGGAAGTCACCGCACGACACGACCTCGTCTCGCTGGAATCCGAAGGCAAGCTGCGTCGCGTACGCGGCGGAGCGGTATCGCTTTCTCGCTCCAACGCAATCTCGTATCCCGAGGAGCGTATCAATGTCCAAGTCGAGGCCAAAGAGGCCATCGCCGCAACCGCGGCAACTCTTGTTGATGATGGCGATGTTCTGGTAATTGATATCGGCACCACAGGCTTTTACTTCGCTAAGGCCCTCATGGACAAGCGTGAGATCACCATTATCACCGGCGATCTTGCAATCGCGAACTATGCCAGCTTTAATCTCCCCAATGCTTCGGTAGTGCTGCTGGGCGGCTCCGTGCGCAAGGGCCACCTCTATCTCGCGGGCGCACTAACGCTCGACTGCATGAGCAAACTCCATGCCGACAAGGCGTTTGTCAGTGCCGACGGATTCCACCCCGACCACGGTTTTACCGTCGAGCACGACTTCTCAGCCATGATCAAGCATATGTACCTGACCAACTCAAACCAGAGTTACATGATGGTTGACCAGGGAAAGTTCAACAAGACCAGTTTTTATCAGTCCGCGCAGATCGATGACCTCGATGGCATCATCGTTGATGGAGACGACGAGGGTATCATGACGGCGGCGATCGAGAGCAGTCGCAGCCATCCCAAGCTCTATATTGCAAAATAGCTCAAATGGCCGGGTCGCCCCCCCCTGCGGGCGACCCGGCCATTTATTCAATCAACCCAAAATGCCGCATCGCTGTGACGGTGCCGTCGTGTGCGACATCGTCGGTCACGTAGTCGGCGACCGCCTTGACCTCGGGCATGGCGTTGCCCATGGCGACAGCCGTCTCGACCGAAGCGAGCATGCCCAGGTCGTTGCCCGAATCGCCGAAGCCAAAGGTGCGCGCATTTCCTTCGCGGCCCAGATACGCCAGCGCTCGCGCCACGCCCACGCCCTTGTCAATACCCTTGGGGCTCAGCTCGCGATTCTGGCCACCGGTGTTGCACAGCTCAAACTCGCAATCGATAAAGCCGTCATCATTGGCTACGCGAGCCAAACTGGGCACACTGAGGCATACCTTGCCCACGCGCAGACTGCCGTCGACGCGCATTTCCTCGGTGCTGTGCACCACAGAAGTGCCGATCAGAGACGACTGCTCAACGCCCACAGGCTCCAGGGCAAAAGTAGCCACGTTGGTCTCGAAAAAGGCCTCAATCCCTGCCGCGGCCATACGGCGCGCAAGCTCCTCGATAACGTCCTCGTCAAAGCAGTCCTCGTGTACCACGCGTCCCTCGACCTCGAGCGTGGCGCCTGCCATGGCCACGACGCCCGCGGGGTCGAGCGCACGCAGGCTATCGGCGATAAGCCACAGGGGGCGACCCGTGCAGATAAATGCCTTGTGCCCTGCATCGCGCAGTGCACGGAACGCCTCAACCACCGTCTGCGAGGGGTGAACCGCCGAAAAGTCCTTATCGCTCATATCGTCGGGATCGAACGACGTCAGCGTGCCGTCCACGTCAAAAAAGAGCACGGCGGAATCGGGGCACGCATCAATCATATTGGTTCCTTTCGGGGATGAGGGCAAACGAAGCATCCATCATATAATGGAGCGACGCAACCAGAGAGGTCACCCATGGAATTTTACGCAAGCTGCCCCGAGGGCTTTGAGTCCGCACTCGCCGATGAGCTTAAACGCCTCGGGCTTTCGCATGTCCGCCGGCTGAAGGGCCGCGCTACGTTTGAGGGCGAGCTCGAAGAAGGCTACCGCGCCTGTCTGTGGTCGCGCCTGGCGAGCCGCGTGTTCGTGGTTCTTGGGCGCTTTGAGGCGCAGGATGCCGACGAGCTGTACGATAGCGTTTACGACATCGCCTGGGAGAACATCATCCGTCCCGGCGCCACCATCGCCATCACCGCCCGCGGCGTGACCGAGCAGCTGCGCAACACACGCTTCTCTGCCTTGCGCGCCAAGGACGCATTGTGCGACCGTCTGGCCGAGACCACGGGCCGTCGTGCCGATGTCGATGCCGCCGACCCCGATGTTCACCTGCTGCTTTCGCTGCGTCAGCGCCGCGCGAGCATAAGCCTGGACCTTTCGGGCGACCCGCTGTTCAAGCGCCTGCCGCCCGCAGCGACCCGCGCCGGCGAGGGCGCGCACGTGCTGCGCCCCGACTACGCCGCCCTGGTGCTGGCGCAGGTCGGCTGGACCGCACTATGCGAGCGCGAGCTGACGGCCGATGATTACGAGAACGAAGCCCTGCCCACGCTGATCGACGCCTCGTGCGCCGGCGGCGGCCTGCTGCTGGAAGCCGTGAACATTCTGACCGACCGCGCCCCGGGCGCTGCACGCGAGCGCTGGGGCTTTGAGGGCTGGCAGCCGCACGACGCCGCCCTGTGGGAGCAGCTGCTTGCCGAGGCACGCGAGCGCGAGGCGGCGGCGCGCGAGCGCCAGGCGCGCATCGTCGCCGTGGACATTGACCCCGCTGCCCGCAAGACTGCCGAGCGCATGGTCAAGTGCGCCGGCTACAAGCGTTTTGTCGACTTTTGCGCTGCCAAGCCAGCCACCGTGCTGGACCATGCAGGCGCTGTTGCCGGTGCCGCCGTGGTCGCAGACACCACCGAGACCCCGCTTTCGCTCATGCACGACGCCATGACGCTGGTCGGCGAGCTGCGCCGCGCGCCCGAGCTTGCCGCGGCGCCGGTCGCCGCGCTCACCCGCGATGGATTGCTGGCCCGCTCGCTCCACGCCGAGCCCGAGCGCTCGATCGCCGTCATGCCCAACAACGAGGAGGCGACCGTCGAAGTCTGGCCGTCGCTCGACCACGCCGCCGCAGCGTTTGAGGCTGCGACCGGCGCAGATACCGAGGCCGAGGTTGCGGATACCAACGAAGTCAACAACAAAGCCGCCGACACCCCCATGCCCGAGCCTGCCGCCACGCTCGACCTGGGCGACGGCAAGCCGCTGCCCGTGCTCATCCCCGAGTCCGAGCAGTTCGCCAACCGCCTGCGCAAGAACGCCCGTCTGCGTCGCAAGTGGGCAAAGCGTGAGGGTGTGAGCTGCTACCGCGTCTACGATGCCGACCTGCCCGACTACTCCGCCGCCATCGACCTGTACGAGGGCTGTCCGCAGACGCCGGGCCGCTGGCTCGTCATCGCCGAATACGCGGCGCCCAAGACCATCGATCCCGCGCTTGCCCAGGCCCGCATGCTCGACATTCTGGCCATCGCGCCGCGCATCCTAGATGTTCCCGCCGAGCACGTGCACGCCAAGGCCCGCATGCGTTCGCGCGGCGGCTCGCAGTACGGCAAGCAGGGCGCCGGCAAGGGCGGCTCGGGCGAGCGCGCCAATATCGCACGCCGTCGTCTGCCGCTCATCGAGGAGGGCGGCCTTACCTTTGCCGTCAACTTTGACGACTACCTGGACGTCGGCATCTTCTTGGATCACCGCGTCACCCGCAACCTGGTGCGCGAGCACGCCAAGCAGGCGCGGCGCTTTCTCAACCTGTTCGCCTATACCGGCACCGCTACCTGCTATGCGGCAGACGGCGGCGTCGAGGAAACTGTGACGGTCGACCTCTCGAACACCTACCTGGACTGGGCCGAGCGCAACATGCGTCAGAACGGCTTTGTTGGCCCGCAGCATCACTTTGTGCGCGACGACGTGCTCGCCTGGATTCGCGACCAGCGCCAGACGCGCAACCGCTGGGACCTGATCTTTGTCGACCCGCCCACGTTCTCGAACTCGTCCAAAATGGGCCGTCGCACCTGGGATGTCCAGCGCGACCATGTTGAGCTGTTGGCCGGCGTATCGCGCCTGCTCGCGCAGGGCGGCCACGCCATCTTTAGCTGCAACCTGCGCGGCTTCCGCCCCGAGACGCGCAAGCTCGCGCGCGCGGGCGTCGTGCTGGAGGACATTACGGCGCAGACCATCCCCGAGGACTTCGCGCGCAACCAGAAGGTGCACCATTGCTATATCGTGCGCCGCCTGCCCATCGAGGATGCCATGGCCGAAGTCGGCTTTAGTGCCGAGGAGATTGCCGAGCGAACCGAGGAGCTGCGCAACCCCGAAGCCCGCAAGCCCCGTACAGCAGTGCCCGCGCACGCGCAGGCCGGCGACCGAGGGCCGCGCGGTGACGGCAAGCCCACCTGTGCAGGTAAGCCCAAAAAGAAGAAGTTCTACGCCAGCAAGCCCAAGGGCAAATAACAAAATTGCGGTGGAATAGTTCCTAAAAATGCCTGGTAAAGGCCCAAATAGGATCTATTTCACCGCAACTCATAGAGGGGCCGCGCTCTGCCCTACCCCTGGGTGACCAATCGGTAACCGATACCCACATGCGTTTGGATATAGCGCGGATGCGCGGGGTCGGACTCGATCTTCTTGCGCAGCGTGCCCATAAAGACGCGTAGGCTCGCCAGGTCGCTCTTAGTCGCCGTACCCCAAATCTCGTTCAGGATAAATTGGTGCGTCAGCACCTTGTCGGCATTGTGTGCCAGCAGGCAGAGCAACTTGTACTCGATCGGCGTCAGATGCAGCTCCTCGCCATCCATCGTGGCGATGCCGGCATCAAAATCGATATGCAACTCGCCGGTATCGAACGAGCCCTCGGAAGCAACACCGCCCGCCTGCGCATACGAAAGGCGCCTGAGCGTCGTGCGAATGCGCGCGAGCAGCTCCTCGACCGAAAACGGCTTAGTCAGGTAGTCGTCGGCGCCGGCATCGAGCGCGCGGATCTTGTCCACGTCCTCGCTGCGTGCCGAAACCACGATAATCGGCATGCCCGACCACGCGCGCACCGACTCCACCACCTTGACGCCGTCCATATCGGGCAGGCCCAGATCGAGCAGCACAATGCTCGGCGCCTGCGACGAGGCGGCGGCGATGGCGGCGTGAGCGGTCTCCACGGCCATATGGCGCAAGCCGTGCGCCTCGAGCGCGGCGACGATAAGGTTGCGGACGGCGGGATCGTCCTCAACGACCAAGATGAGCGGTTTCACGGCAGAGTTCGGCACAGCGCTACTCCTTATCAAACGAAATATCGGCGGCGGGAAGCTCAATCGTAAAGACAGAGCCGTGCGGGGCCGCCGCGGCAACCTCTATGCTACCGCCATGTGCCAGCGCAATGGAGCGACAGAGCGAAAGCCCCAAGCCCACGCTGCGGCAACTGTCGGCTAGGCCATGGTTGGCGGTGTAGAACGACTCAAAGATTCGCTCGCGGTCCTCGGGCGCAATGCCCGGGCCATCATCAGCAACCGAGCACGCCACGCATCCATCATGGACGCCAATCGAGATTACGACATGCGAGCCCGCAGGCGTATAGGTGATGGCGTTGTTCACCAGATTGACCACCAGCTGCACCATCAGGCGCGCGTCGACGTTGACGAGCGCCGGCTCATCGCACGCCACTACCTTAAGGTCGTGCTCGCGCACGGCCGGATTTACGTGACGCAGCGCCTCCTCGACGATATCGTCCATGAGCTCGAGCGTGGTCGACAGGTGCATGCCGCCGCCCTCGAGCTTGGTGATGGCGAGCAGATTCTCGACGGTAGCGTTGAGCCACAGCGCATCCGAGCGAATGGATAGGAGCATGCCGCGGCGTGTCTGGTCGTCGAGCACGGCCGTGCCGGTCGAGCCCTGGTCGAGCAACACGTCGGCATTACCCGAAATACTGGTGAGCGGCGTACGCAGATCGTGCGAAATGGAACGCAGCAAATTGGCACGCAGCTGCTCGTTTTTAGCGAGTACCGCCGCCTCCTCGCGGGCCTCCATGGCGCGGGCGCGATCGAGCGCAAGCTCGCCTTCGCTCACAATGGCATCGGCAAGCGTCCGCTCCTCGGGCGTCAGCGCATCGGGCTCGGCGACAATGGCGAGCACCCCCACCACCGAGGCGGGATCGCCCGCGCGCACCATGGTGTCACCCGAGCGCACGGTCAGGTATATGCCGTAGAACGCCGAGCCACCATAGGTGGCATCGAGCGGCGTTCCCACATAAGCGGATGTCGAGAGCCGCGGCGGCATCTGGGGCGCCAACTGGTGCACCGGCGCGGCATCGCCCACGGCCGTGTACGTCGCGCGCGGCAGCAGGTCATCGTCGTCGGCATCGGCGCTATACCACACGACCGGACAGTCCGAAAGACGCGCCAGCTGCGTTGCCATAGCGTGCACAATCTGCTGCTGATCGGAACACCGCTGCAGCATGCGGTTGGTCTCGAGCACCATATGCGTGCGACGGTCGCTGGCGGCAGCCTGTGCCAAGGCGCGGCGCAGGGCCAACGCAATCGAGCTCGACACAAGCGAGACCACAAACATGATGAAGAACATGCCGGGATAGACGCGGTCGATAAACGATAGCGAGCAGCGCGGGTCGACAAACAAGAAGTTGTAGAGCGCTACGGCGGCAGCCGAGCTCAGCAAGCAATACAGGCGGCTCCAGGTAAAGAATGCGCACAGCTGCACGGCGAACACATAGACGATCATGATGCTCGGCGCGAGACCAGGATGGTCGAGCAGCGCACCCACAATCGTCGCCGCGACCAGCAGCCCCGCCGATACGCAGGCGTCATACAGAGGGCTGCGACGTGTCAGCGTTGTGCGCCGCCACCAAAAGCTATCGGCAATATCGCCGTCCGCACGGACGTCCATCGGCACCCCGCCCCTCTCTTAAAAACAAAAACCACCACAGAGGGGACGGCACCTTTGTGGTGGTTTCCCTTGTGGTGGTTCCAAGTGTATAGCCTTTGCAGTCTGCGGTCGTTAGACAAACAGCACGTGCGCGAGCAGGGCGCACACTCTTGTCCATCGAAGGCCAACTCCATGCAACCTGTCGGCGACTACGGGCGCTCGTTGGGGGCCAGGCGCTGCATCTTGTTCACAGCCTTGAACTTGGTGAACAGCGGCACATACTCAAAGCTCACGTTAGAGTTCTCCAGGCCATACCAGCGCGCCGGCGTACCGGCAAAGCGACGGATGATGTACTTGAGCGTGATGGCCGTGCGCTCGCTCGGCTCCACGTCACTCTCGGGCGCCAGGAGCTTGCGGATCATGACGAACTTAAACGTGCCGATGTTGCCCGGATCCTTGTAGACCGAGTAGTCATGCATCTGCGGCGGCAGCTCGCCAGTGGCGGCCAGATCCTGAACAACCTGGCGCAAGTAGGCGTTCACGCGCTGGTTAACCTTGTAGCCCAGGTACAGATGCACGCGGAAAACATAGTCGGTGCCAAACGTCTCGACCGAATAGGCAAAGGTATGCGGTTCATCCATGGTCTCGACGTTCACGAACCACCAGGCGCGGGCGCGCTTGGGATGCTTGTCCAGAATCGAGTAGACGATATCGCGGTCGATGTAGTCGGTATTGGTGTCCTTGGTCAGGTACACGATGTTGTCGCTCATAAGCTCATAGCGATCGTCGTCGCGCAGGCGCTTGAGCTGCGGCAGATAGCTGCGCAGCGGCAGCAGCGTAAACTGACGCCGCTCGACCGCCGTGCCGTTGTACCAGCACAGCATAACGCCCATGATGAGCATGGCCATAAGAATAGTGAAATAGCCACCGTGGAAAAATTTGGTGAGCGAACTCACAAAGAAGAAGCCCTCGAGCATAAGGAAGAACACAACGAAGATATACGGGACGACCTTAAGGCCGCGATCAACATGCAAGTAGAAGAAGAGCAGCAGCGTCGTGCACATCATGGTCAGGGTGATCGCCAAGCCGTAGGCGGCCTCCATGTGCGCCGAGCTCTGGAACAGCAGCACCACGATGACGCAGCCCACGAGCATGACGTTGTTGACCATGGGAATATAGAGCTGGCCCTTGGTCTCGGCAGGATAGAAGACCTGCATGTGCGGCATGAGGTCCAGGCGGCTGGCTTCGGACACCAACGAGAAAGCGCCGGTGATGAGCGCCTGCGAGGCAATGATGGCCGCGACGGTGGAAAGGCCGACGGCAAAGGGACGCAGGCCCGGGGTGAGCATCTGGTAGAAGGGGTTGAGGTCGGCGATACCCATGAGCTCCGGGTTGCTGGCGTTGTTGATAAGCCACGCGCCCTGGCCCATGTAGGACAGCAGCAAGCAGCACTTAACGAACGGCCAGGTTGCGTAGATGTTGCCACGGCCCACGTGGCCCATGTCGGAGTAGAGCGCCTCGGCACCGGTGGTGGCGAGGAAGCAGCTGCCCAGAATCATGATGCCCGCATGGTTGTTGGGGCTCAACAAAAAGGCGATGCCGCGCACCGGGTTGAGGCACAGCAGCACGGCGGGGTGCTGGAAGACAAAGAACAGACCCGTGCCGCCCAGGAACAGGAACCACAGCGTCATGATGGGGCCAAAGGCGTGGCCGATCTTGGCCGTGCCGATGCGCTGCACCAAGAAGAGCGCAATGATGATGGCAAGCGTGATGGCCACGACGCGGGCCTGATCGTCGCCCAGCACGGCATGGACTGCCGGAATGGTGCGCAGGCCTTCGATAGCCGTAGTCACGGTAACGGCAGGCGTGAGGATGCCATCGGCGAGCAGTGCCGCGCCGCCCAGCATGGCGGGGATGATGAGCCATTTGCCGCAGCGCTTAACCAGGCTGTACAGAGCAAAGATGCCACCCTCGCCATGGTTGTCGGCGCGCAGCGAGATGAGCACGTACTTGACGGTCGTCAGCAGCGTGACCGTCCACACGACGAGCGAGAGCGCGCCGAGCACGAACTCCTCCGTGACGCTTCCGATACCGCCGTTGCCGGCAACGAGCGCCTTGGTTACATACATGGGGCTGGTGCCGATATCGCCATACACCACGCCCAGCGTGACGAGCATCGCCGAGATGCTCACAGGAATCGCAGCGTGCGAGGCTGCCTCCTTGGCCTTTTGTTCCATAAGCCGGTTTCCTCCCAACTTTAACGTTCGAGGGGATTATAGATAATCGTCCCATGTTTTAATGCACTGTTTTCCCAGCTAGATAAACATTTATACGGCCTTTAGGCCACCGCGGCGATATGGAATGTGACAAAGGGACTGTCCCTTTGTCACATTCGTCATTTTCCGAGCCAGTTTTTGAACCACCACTCCATGGATCGGCTCATCTCGGCCATAAAGGGGCTCGTGTGCTTGCGGGTGTAGATATCCACGACGCGCTCCCCCACCTCGCGGGCATGCGGACGGAACATCGCGTCCATCTCGGCCACCTGCGCATCCATGGTCGCGGCATCGGCGCGGCGATAGCGCTCCTCGTGCACCAGGTTCACCACGGGATGCGCAATCGCCGGGCGCTCCTTGCGGGGCGTGCCGATGATGAGCATCGACAGCGGCATGGTATAGGGCGGCAAGTCCAGCAGCGCAGCAACTTCCTCGGCGTTCTCGACGACATCGCCGATATAGCAGCTCCCCAGCCCCAGGGCCTCGGCGGCGACCACGGCGTTTTGGGCAGCGATCACGGCATCCTGCGCCGCGATGGCAAAGTCGCCTAAACCCGGCGCGCGGCGGGGCGCCTTGCCCGTGCGCTCGACAAACTCGGGCTCAAAGCAACCCACGTGCTCAAACAAATCGATCCACTTGGCATAGTCGACCACAAATATAAGTGCCCAGGGCGCCTTGGCGATCATGGGCTGGTGGTCGCACAGGTCGGCCAGGCGATCGAGCGTTGTCTGCTCGCGGATACTCACGATGGAATACATCATCATGGCGCCTGCCGACGGCGCGCGGCTCGCCGCATGCAGAATCGCCGCCCGCTGCTCGTCGGTCACCGCTATGGGACGGTCGTTGTCATCGCGCGCAAAAGCGCGCGTGGACGAACGGTGCTCCAAAATGTCCAGCACCGCGTTGCCCGTGGTCTCGACCGGATAGCCGCCCGCGCCCATGCCAGCGCCCACGTCGCCCGCACTCGTCATACAAACCTGCTCGTTCATCGCCTCATCCTCGCCATTTCTTTAAGAAGCCTTTACGTTTCCGTGTAATTCCCGTCCATTATCGCGCAGGTCGCCACTACATTGCGCCACACCGCCACACATGCGCGCTAATATGGCTGGTTGTTGTGCGCAGCCCGCAAATGCAGTGCATATTTAGGTAACAATCGGGTAAACCCCCGCTTTCGTAGGTTTTAGCTTGTGAGGAGTCTCAGCATGTTCGCAGCCGCCATCTCGCTCGTCGGTCTTGCGGCGACCGTCTTCCTTGTCTTGCGCGAGGCCAAGGCCATTCGCGCGCAGTCGGGCACCGTTGCCAAGGGCGCTCTTGGATGGAGCGTCGCCTTCGGTCTGTTCCAGGTCTTTTTGACCATTTGGGGCGCCATGGGCCTCGTCGCCCAAAACGAGCCGCTCGCCTTTGTGATGCTCATCCTGACCAACGCCATCCTCACCGGCTGCGCCTGGGCCAGCATCGCACGCGACCGCATCGCCCCGCGCGTCTTTGCGTTCGCCGCGCCCGACGCCCCCGCCCCCACCGGCAAGCTCGCCCGTCTGCGCGGCGCCTTTGTGGGCAAACCGCTCGTCGTCGCCGTGCTGTGCCTGCTGCTCGCCGGCGTCTTTGCGCTGCTGGGCATGGAGGTCTCGTCCAACCACGACTTTACCTGGGTCTACCCCCTGTGCATACTGCTCGAGTGGGCCATCATCACCACGCTCATGGTCGGCCTGTTCTTCCTGTTCCAGCGCCGCGGCGCAGCTCCCGCCGCCCTGGCCTTCGCCCTCTTTATCCTGGGCATTGCCGAGTTCTTCGTCATCACGTTTAAATCCATGCCCATCCAGCCGGGCGACCTTTCGGCCATCTCCACCGCCGCCGCGGTCGCCGGCAGCGGCTACACCTACTCGATCTCGCTGTTCTGCGTGCTGTCCATGGGCTTTACCGCCATCGCCATGCTGCTATGCGAGTACGCCGGCCTGGTAGCACCGCACCGTCAGAAGGGTGCCGCCAACGCCAAGCGCATGCTGCTCACCAACCTGCTCGTGGCGGTGCTGTGCCTGGGCGGCGTGACCGCGCATGTCACGCTTATCGACTACTACAACACCCTCGGCATCACCGTCTACACCTGGCGCCCGCTCGAGAGCTACTGGCGCGAGGGTTATCTGCCTGCCTTTATTAGTGCGGCACAGTCCATCAAGCCGCCCAAACCCGCCAACTACTCCGCCGACGACGCCAAGGCAACGCTCAAAAAGTATGCCAAGGCCTATGACAAGTCCGATGCCGCCACAAGCGACGCCCGTACCGCCGCCCAAGAGCAGTTCGATAGCGAGAAGCCCACGGTCATCGCCATTATGAACGAGACCTTCTCGGATCTTTCGATCTATCAGGAGATGCACGCCGGCTACGAGGGCCCGCAGTACTTTAAGAACCTGTCCGACTGCCTCAGCCGCGGCAAGCTCTACGTGAGCGCCTACGGCGGCGGCACCGCCAATACCGAGTTTGAGTTTATGACCGGCAACTCCATGGCCAACCTGGGCTCGGGCGTGTACCCCTACACCATCTACAACATGGAAACGACCGGAAACCTGGCAGAGCAGTTCAAGTCGCTCGGATATTCCACAACAGCCATGCACCCCAACCACGCAACCAACTGGAACCGCGAGAACGTCTACAAGGACTTTGGCTTTGACCAGTTCCTGTCTATCAACGACTTCCAGGGAGCCGGCACCTTGCGCGGCATGGTGACCGACCAGGCAACCTACGACAAAATCCTTGAGCTGCTCAACCAGAACGCCGACCCGCAGTTCATCTTTGACGTGACCATGCAGAACCACTCGGGCTACGATACGGGCCTGCTGCCGGCAGATAAGCAGATGCACCTGAACATCGACACGACCGATCTGGACGCCAAGACCATCGAGGACGGCACACTCTCCGATGTCGACGAGTACGTCTCGTGCATCGAGCAGTCCGACCAGGCGCTGCGCTACTTCCTCAATGCCCTGCGCAATCTCGACCGCAAGGTGGTCGTGGTGTTCTGGGGCGACCATCAGCCGTTCTTCCCGTCCAAGTTCAACGATAAGTGGTTTACCGGCGAGGACGGCGCTACGCATCAGGAGCGCCTGTGGCAGACCGACTACATCATCTGGGCCAACTACGACGTTGCCGGCTGCGACCAGACGAGCGAGGTCGACGACCTGTCCATCAACTACCTGTCCACCCAGCTGATGCAGCTGATCGGCGCACCACTGACCGACTACCAGAAAGCGCACATGACGCTGCGCAAGTCGCTGCCCGCCATCAACTCGGTGGGCTACGAGGACGCTAGCCTGCGCTGGGCGCTCTCCTCCAACGTCACCGGCGAAGACGCCGTCGCCGCGGCGGCCACCAAGGCGCGCGAGGATTACGCCAAGATGCAGTACTACGAGATGTTCCGCGACGGCAAGAACGTGTACACCGAACACCTCCAGACCGAGGCCAACGAGACCGACCCCAACCTGGCGCCGGGTACGACCAAGATCAAGTAGCGGGGATCAAGTAACGGGGTCGGGGGCCCGAATCGACGGCAGGCGGAGGTACGGGAAAAGTCTGCTGCTCAAACAGTCCTGCGCAAGACGGGGGCCACATTAAGTGGCCCCCTTTGCGTGCGGAACTCGCGACAGACCTTTCCCGTACCTCCGCCTGCCGTCGCCCCTCACCCGTTGCGGGTTGAGTGGGCTGATAAAGAAACTGCGCTCACCTCATGGTAGAAGCGTGGCCTGTCATGCGAATCGCGGAAACTGTGTCCCAGAATTCACGTCCGGAGTGGGACGCAGTTTCCGCTTGAGGGCCTGTTGGGAAAGCGCATCCCACTTCAAGAGTAAATTCCGGGTCGCACTTTCCGCTAAGGCTCTCAACCGGAAAGTACATCCCATTCCAAGCCTGGGACTGCGGACAAAAAGTTGGACCGTTGAGGTCCGGAACGGAGTCCGCATGGCATACAGTAGGAGAATGGTGGAGAGGGCCAGGGCGCTTCGCGGCGCCGGGCTCACCG
>NZ_JBQKEF010000011.1:0-69877 GCF_052121455.1 Collinsella sp. LCP19S3_D3
ACGGACCGCTGCGGCGCTTGCGCGCCTTGCGAGCTACGCTGGCAAACGCTATCGCGTTTCCTCAGCTCCGCGCCCTCGCGGGGTTCGATTCCGTGCGGGGGCTACATAAAAGAAAAGGACCCCTTTGCAGAGGTCCTAGTCAATTCAAGGTGGCGGGGAAGGGAATCGAACCCCTGACACGAGGATTTTCAGTCCTCTGCTCTACCAACTGAGCTACCCAGCCATTTGAGGTGTGCCTTGTTTCAAGGCTTGATTAGTATAACCAAGGACGCGCTCCGGTCAACCGAGAATTTGAAAAAAGTTTTTGGACACCGCCTCGGTTCTGTAAAGCAGCACGTCAGAGACATCAACCGGCCGCAAGAAGTTTTTCGCCCAGGGCCTTCAAGCCTGCACTCGTTGCAAGACATCGGGCGATACAAGGATTGAAGGGCGTTCCAGCACCGCCCAAGCACCGGGACAGGAGCACATGCGCCAGGGGCGGACATTTTCGTAGCGTGCAAGGATATTGCCGCTGCAATCAATAAAGGCAATGTCGATGGGATAAGCCATAAAACAGGTGTGGACCGAAGAGCAGGACGGAAACGCCATGACGAGCGGCAGTCCGTCAGCCGTAATCGGCACGCGGCCCAGCATGCCGCGCAAGCGTGCGCCAAACGTTTCTGCCACCATAAACTCTGCCGGCGACCAACCGAGCCTATTGAGCGCACGCGCGTAGGCGATATAAGACAAGACGGCGCTCACATGACCACCCCCGGTCGCCACGGATCGACCGTAACCGCGCGCTCGTGCGACAGCTTCGCCGGCGTCCCCAGAGAAACGCCGGCAATGCTAAGCAATCTAGGCCACGGCTCATAGTACATGACGCAGGCATAGGTCCTAAACGTCCCGGACAGAGAGAGCAAGCCGCCGTCAGACGACGCCGAGCTCTGCTCGCTCGAGACCTCGACCTGCAGATCATAGCCCTGCATAGCCGCCTGAATCTCGGACTGGACACGCACCGAGGCATCGACAGAGCTCTTGTCGCCCTCCCCTTCCGGCGCCACAGCGTGCGCCAGCACGATATCGGGCACCACGCGATCGAAGCGCGCAACGGCGCCGGCAAAGACCATGACGTTGTACACAATGAGCGCAAGCGCCAGCAAAACGGGAGCGACCACTGCCATCTCGACCGTCGCCTGGGCGCGCTCCTCGTACAAGACTGCACCAACGCCCATTACGACCCACCGCCCAGAGCGCCAACCAGCGTGGCGACATCGACGGTGAGCGGGATGGAGCCGCCGCCGGGCAGAGGAATCTCCGCAAGTGTGAACACCGTACCGCTAATGGTGCGTTCGACTTGATATTCCAACGCCTCGCAAAGCGCCTTGGGATCGGTCACGCCCAACGGAATACTTCGCAGTTTGTCTTGCGCTTGAGAGAGACCGGCAATGTCAGACCCCGGACTCTTAATGACGTTAGCGGAATCGGTCAGCACCGGCTTTCGCAGGCGCAAGTCGCACGGTTCCAAACCCAGCGCCGCCACGGACGCCGAAACGGTATCGCCGAGCCACGATGCAATGGAGCCCAACGCGCCGCTGCCCCCTCCTAGGTCTTTAATCATCTCGTCCATAAGTTCGTCGGCCGAACCTTGGATGTCTCCGTATCCCACAAGCAGGCGTCCCCAAACATCCATGACGCCATCGAGTACGCCGGCAACGCCGCCCGAGCGCTCTTCCAGTGTCGAGAAAAACCGCGAGAGCACGTTGTTTTGCGCCGTCGCGTTGTCGGGAGCCAAGACCGCGGCAGAGATTGCACCGCGACTGCCGAGCGTAACCGGCTTATTGAATGAAGAGTTGAGCTTACCGGGACTGGTCATATCGCCCGAGACCGCAAAGGCGACCACGCCGTTTCGGCCGGGCGGGGCGATACGCGGCCGCTCGCCCGAAAGCGCCTTGATGGCCTGGTCAAACGCATTACCCGCGCGATCGGCCTCGTCCTCGGTCTGACGCATAAGCTCGAGCTCTTTGTTGCGACATTCGACGTAATCTTCCAGAGCCCTTTTAAACTCGTCAAAGTGATACTCGAAGCCGTTTTCGATAAATGATGGAGGCATGAGGGCGCGACCCAGGTCAACGACGTCAAATTGGCACTCCTCGCACACATCGTGGCCATCGTAATCGACGACGGATGCCAACCCGCCCGGCGACCCATTCTTATAGTTGGGGCATCCGGTCCCATAGTGCAGGTATGTCTTGCCACCAATATCACTCGTAGGCCACATGGCATCGGTGTAGAGCTGGGTTCCCTTCACCTCATCTGGAGTGCGTGGCAGGAATGGAATCTGGGGTAAGATTTTTTCACCATCATCTTTAATATACGAGTGATCGAGTTCTTCGATTGCATAAGCGTAAAACGCTTTGCGCGCGACAGACTCCGCCTCCATCTCTACACCCCCACCAAGCGGCCTTTCATTCGCCAGGCGCCGGCGGTAATAGGCCTTCGCGCGATCGAGCGCCACTTGCGGCTCCCATGTGACACTCGAGGCATAGTGCGGATTCTCAATATCCGAAAGCTTCGCCAAGCTCCTCGCTCGTTCCCACATGCACGAACAGCTTCCGACTGCGCCTCTGTCCGATCCGCCGCAGTCGGCAAGCCAGGCGCGCTCCTTGGCCTTTGACGTTTTCTCGGACGCTTTCTTCAGTTCCTTGGCAGCATAGTCAAGGTCTTTTGAGGTGCTCTCGATGGCATCGGTCGAGATTTCTGACCCCTCGAGCGCAACAAAGTCCGACTCCGATGTCCTGGGCACGGCGAGCGCTGTGCCGGTATAGGTCACGTTATCGGTATCCTGCGCCGAAACAGCCTGCGTAGCTCGCGCGGCAACCAGATATGGCAGAGCCGTTTCGACTTTTTGCAAACCCTCCGACGCACTTTTGGCAAACCTATTGCGCGTTTTAATAATCTCAATCCCGGTATCGACCATATCGCTTGCGGCTATTTTCCCACCCGGCACCAGCATGGCAACCAAGCCGGTGCCGATTGTGGCAAACCCCGCCAGGCCCAAGCTCAAAATGCTCGCATCCACCACCGTGGCCGCTGTATGGTAGGACGATATCACGTTGGCACCCGCCAGAGCACCGCTATCGGCCGCCACCTGGGTATCCCCGGCACGCGACATACTCCATATCGCCGCTGTCGACGAAAACAGCAGCGTAAGCACCACAAGTATGACGACCGCCGAAGAAAGCGTAGTGTAGGCACCGTCCTCGATAAACAAGTCGATACCGGAGCGGCCCATGAAGCCGCCCCGCTTGCGGCGGGCATTCGACCGGCAACGGCACACGAGCCCTCGCATCATTCGCAGCAGGCGACGCCTAATCCCACGCGGCAATCCACGAATCATAGTCTCCCTCCAGCCATCCGGGACGCGATCGGTACGAAACGTCGACTTTCAACTCAACATTTCCTCCTCCCCCCACATTGCCCATGGCCTGCGCGAACGCGCCGATCACGGGCAGTGGCTTTACATCACCCGCGATAGATACAGACGAAACGCCCCCTGCGCCCGCCCGGCCAAGCTCGATATCCCACGACAGCGGTCCGCCGGCGTGAAAGATCGAGACATCGGGCACCGCGGCGAGACGGCGGCGGGCAAACTCCTTGAGGTCGTCGTCCTCCGCCGTCGTCGTGGTCATGAGCCGCGCCGTCTCGGCGGCGGCAGACTCCATGACCGCACGCGTATAGAGCAGGCACACCGGCTGCAGCGCAAGCAGGATGAGCGTCAAAAACGTCGGCAGCAAAAAAGCGGCCTCGACCGTGGACTGCGCCCAATCCTCGCGCGCGATATCAATAGAGCGCGATGTCTTTGGCGCCTGCGGCGGCGTCGATAACCGATGTCGAGGCGACGCCATGGGACGCCGCCCGTGCAGCCAACGCCGCCAAGCGTCCGTCGGTGCCGGCGCGCCAAAGCCCCGCAATCGCCAGCACGATGGAAAGCAGCGCCATGGTGACGATGGCGTACTCAACGGTCGATTGGGCAGACTCCTCGCGCAAAACGTCAAGCATTTCACGATCCCTCCTTTGACCCCGATGCTTGCGGAACCAAGCGCACCGCGCGTAAGCGGCACGAGGCGTCGCCGGCATCCGCGGCAACCGTCACCATGTCGACCCAGCCGCGCCCATCGCGCACGATGGCGCCCCATACGTTGCCCTTGATGTCGAGGTAACCGCTTAGGGCGAGCTGGGCTGTGGGCACCTCGCGATAGACACGCAACAGGTCCGCGGCAGCCTCGGTCATCGGCCGCTCCTCGGCCCATGTCAGCCGGACTGCGACTGCGTTGTCCGCAGATGGCCCCGCCGCAGCATCCGCCCGTTCGTCGAGCGCCCGCAGAAAAGTTTGTGCCGTGACGGCGGCATCCCTGTCGGCCGTGTCCCGCGCTTTGTCATCGGGAGGCGCCACCGCGCCCGAGCTCCCATCCGCGACGGCCCCAGAACGCTGCTGTCGCACGGCATTCAGCCCCCAGAGCGTCGCCGCAATCGCCACAATCAGGCAAGCGAGCACCAGCAGCACGCCAACAGAATGCCCGCCTTCTACAGGCTGTTGATGCCGTCTTTGATCGCGTTCCATAGCTTTTCGACGTTGCCCTTAAATGCAACGATGGCAATGATCGCGATTACCACGAGCACGCCGACCAAGATGGCGTACTCGGTGGTACCCTGCGCGCTTTCCTCCTGTACTAGCGCCTTGGCACGTTGACAGGAACGCATTGCACGGTAAAGCGTCCGGCTCCAAACCCTACCCATAACGTCAGCCATTTTGTTCATGTATTCCTCCCTACATCATCCCGCCTGCTCCCAGCAGCGGGCCCAATATGGATAACAGCAGTGCCGGCAAGATGAGCGTGCCGGTGGGAATCAGCAGCTTGACGGGCGCTCGTTCAATCTCGCGCTCGACCGCGGCACGATGGGCGGCGCGGATCTCGCGACTTTGGGCAGCAAGGGTCTCGGCAAGCGGGGCACCCAGGGCGAGCGCTTGACCCACCGTAATGGCAAAGGTCTCGAGCGCCCGCACGTCCAGGTCCTGCGCGGCCGCCAACAACTCGTCCTCGCGCGCTCCCACGCCCACCTGCCACGCCATGCATGCCCGTTCAAGCCGAACAGTCAGCGCCGATCGACGATTGGCGCAAAAGATCTCGAGCGCCGCATCGAACGAAAGGCCGGCGGAAAGCCCCAGGCGCACCACATCGATCATCTCGGACACCTCACCGAGCGAAACCTGCGCTGAGTTGTCCACGCCAAATGCGCCCCTCACCCACGCAATAGCGGCATCGATCACCGAATGGGCCGCAGCAACGACTAGCACCGCCTCGCCCCTGAAAATCTCCATGGTCTTGCGCACATCCGAGCGCTCCAGGCCCGTCGCGACAAATACGCCGAAGGCGCACAGGCAAGCCGTGGCGGCAACCAGGGCGCTCACAGCTCCACCCGCATAATGCGTCGGATAACCATTAGGGCGACGCCGTTAAGGGCAAGCCCCAGAACCACGGCACCGGCGCCTACCGGCGTTGCGAGACCGTAGCGAAAATCTGCCGAAAGCAGGGCCAGCACCGCGCACATACCCGCCGGCATCGCCGCGACCATATGCGCCGACATGCGCGCCTGCGACGTTTTGACATCCAGGCGGCGCTTGAGCTCAATACGCTCCCCCACCATGCTCGACGCCTCGGACAGCAGATCGGCAAGCGGGGCACCGGTCCGCTGCGACACCTTGAGCGCCAACGTGACAAGCGAAAGCCCGGGGGCGTCGATGCGGACAAGCAGGTCGTCGAGCGCATCGGCAGCCGAAATGCCACAGTCGATCGCCGCCGCTACCCGCAGAAACTCGGTATGCACCGGCTCTTGCGCGTGAGCGCCCACAAACCGCATGCCCTGGGCCAGCGAATGTCCCGAGGCAAGCGACATGGAAAGTGCCGTAAAGGCCTCGGGCATGGCTTCCTCCACATCGCGCTGCTCGCGTCGGTGGTCAAAGACGTCGCGTGCGGCGCCGGCGGCAAAGGGCGCAACCGCCCCCAAAACAAAGCCGATGGGCGATAGCGACACCACGGCAAGCGCAAGGCAGCAGACGCCACTCGATAGCAACAGGAACGCTAAGCGTGAAGCATCATCCTCAACGACAAGACCGATGCGGCGCACGGGAACCAACGATACCCAGGAGCGGGCGATCTTTTTTAGCAGATTATTTTTCACCAGCTCGCGTGGCAGCTTCTCGGCCACCGATTCAAACATATGACGCACCAGCTCCGCCGGCGGCACCCTCGGCACATGAGGCTCCACTCCGCATACCGTCGCGACCGAAAACCCGGCAAGGCCCCCTACGACGAGGGGCACAACGACCTCCATTCCTCCACCTCCTCCTGCGTAAGCGTTCCCGAGCGCAAGCCCTCTGCGATAAACGGCGGCTCGCGGTTGAGGGTCCAGGTGCGCTCGGCGGCATCGAAGGTCACGTAGCGCTCGAGTTCCACGCCACCCGACGCGCCGCGTCGCACCCCCGAGTAGGAGGACACAAAACGCCGGCCGTCCGCATGGCGCTCGGACATCACGATGCCGTCGAGCGCCATAGCGATTTGTTCCTCGATAAGCTCGCTCGGCAGATCGATGCCATAGCGCGCAAGCAGCGTCAAACGCACCACGGTCTCTTGCTCGGTGCCCGCATGAAGCGTGGTGAGCGACCCATCGTGCCCGGTGTTCATGGCCTGCAGCATGTCGCAACATTCCGCACCGCGTACCTCACCCACCACAATACGGTCGGGACGCATACGCAGGGCGTTGGTCACCAGGTCGCGGATTGTCACCGCACCCTCACCCTCAATTGAAGCTTCGCGCGCCTCCAGGCGAACCACATGCGGGTGATGCGCGAACTTGAGCTCGGCGGAATCCTCGATCGTCACGATGCGCTCGCCGGTAGATATCTCGCACGATAGCGCGTTGAGCAGCGTAGTCTTGCCCGACCCCGTACCGCCCGCAACCGCCAAATCTTGGCGCAGCGACACCGCACACGAAAGCAGTTGCGCATACCAAAGCGGCAGCGACCCCAGGCCCACAAGCTCGTCCAACGAACAGATGCGATCCGAGAACTTGCGGATAGTGAGGATCGGCCCATCGATCGCCACGGGCGGAATCACCGCGTTGACGCGATAACCTGTCTTGAGGCGGGCGTTGACGATGGGACTGCGCTCGTCGATACGCCTGCCCAGCGGCGAGATGATGCGGTCGATGAGCACGCGAATCTGCTCGTCATCCTCAAACGCATGCTCGATGGGGTATAAGACCCCGCCGCGCTCAAAGAAAGCCGAGCGGCAACCGTTGACCATAATCTCGGTGACGGTGTCGTCCTCGATGAGCGGCTGCAGCGGGCCCAAGCCCACCACGTCATCCAAGATCTCGTTGATGATGGTCTCACGCTCGGGCGTCGCCAGGTCGGTCGGTTCTTCCACGTTGAGTGCCGCCTCCACCGCAGGACGCAATTCCGAGCGGGCAAGAACCGGATCGATGTAGGCACTGATGCGTGCCACCTCGTCGTAGCCCACGCGGTCCATCACGGCCCGCTTGGTGCGGCGCTTGACCGCACGGCGCCGTCCCATATCGACAGGTGCCGTCGCCGCTGCCGCACCGGCTGTTTTAATTCTCGTTTGCAGGCTCATCGGCAATCACCCTCACGCGACCAGGGAAGGCGGATGCGCGGGCGTTCGGTGCGCGTTGCACGGTCGGCGACCATATCGCTCCAAGGGCCGACGGCGCAGCCCAGCTCCACGAGCATCTCACGCGTGGCCTCGCGCACGCTGGTCGCAAAAGCGCTGGTCTGCCCCACTGCCTCGTCAGCGCGCCCAAACGCCATGAGCGCGGCGAGATCCTGCCCGCCATCGGCGATACGAATCTTGGAGCTCAACGCACAGGCAATCTCAAAGCGCATGGCGACATCCTCGTCCGCCCCACGCGCGCCAAATCGGTTGAATACGGCGCTCATGCGCGTGCGCGGCACGCCCACACGGCTCGCCAGCTCAATGACGCGCGCTGCAGACGTCGCGGAAGAAACTGCCGCATCACCCACGACAAGGCAACGGTCGCACGCCGCCACCGCAGCCGCCACGGCATCGCCCCAAAAGACCGAGGTATCGATAAGGACCACGTCGGACTCACGACGCAAGATGTCAAGCAGCAGCTCTACCGGACGCGCCATGAGCTCGGCGCGCTCGGGCGCTGCGACAGGCCCCCAAAGCGTAACGCCTGGGGCAACGCGCATCGATGCAGCGACCACGTCTGGCTCCGCAAGTGCGCCCGTGACCGACGGCTCGATAAGTGTCGCCATGTCATGCGGGGCATCGGCGCCCAGCAAGTCGTAGAGATTTCCAAACATTAGGTCCAAATCGAGTACGGCAGCTCGCAGACCCAGCAACGAAGCGGCATGCGCCATCGTGGCGACAATCGTCGATTTGCCACAGCCGCCCGATCCCGAGACGGCGCAGATGACCGGAGCTCGATGCGACGTCGACGCAGTGTCTGCCAGCGGTGCAGGGGCTGACGACGTGGGCGGCAACGTCCCCGTCTCGCCAGCCGCACCCAAGCGCTGCGTCCACGCCGGCACGGCAGGCTGCTCAAACGGTAGGGGCGGAACTGGGGATTCCGCTGTCACGTCGACGTGCGGGCCATCACCCGCGACAAGCCCCTCGACCTCATCGAGTCCATCGGCCAGGCTCACGCCGTGCACGTATCCCATATCTACGGCCAGGAGGTCTTCGCCATACGGTACCGACGCTCCGGCGTCATCACATGCAAGGGGGCCCGGGGGGCGCCGAACATGCTCGGCTTCCGCTTTCCCATAGTCATCAACACGCGGGCCTCTTGTAGCGCGAGGCGCCCCGGGTTCCCTATCAACAAAAACATCGGGCTCAGGCGACACGCGCCAATCGGAATCAACCGCTCCCTCGCCCACATGTCCGCTGCCGCATATGCTGTGCGCAGCGATGACCTCGGTCGCCCCCGCGCGAAACAGCCCCTCGATATCCGACGGATCGAGCGCCTCTATCAACACGACGACGCGGCTCACGCGTCCTTCGGCAGTCAGGCGCGCGACGGTCTCTCGCACATCTTTAGTATCAAACAGGGATGCCGCGATAATGGCAGCGCCACGGCGCGAAGGAAACGCCCGAGCCATAGACACCAACCCGTCTAGGTCGCCCACGCGAAGCACCTGCGCGCCCGCATCGCGGCCCTCGACTTCCTGCTGCAGCAGTCCGTAATCGCCACACGCGCAGCACGCAAGCCAGATCGCCTTCATCACTCGTCGCCTCCGCTCTTTTTGCCGCGTGCCGTGGCGGGAATCGTCAAGCTGACCGTTCCCTTGCCCGAGGCTCCCAGCAATTCCTTGACGTCTTTGGGGTCGGCCGCCAGCGTCACCCACTCGACCTTGCCTTCGCGCGTGGCACCGGCCTCGTCGCTGGTATCGATCACATACGCGCCGCACAGCCGGTCGGTCACGCCGTCTTTTTGCACGTACACATCCACGTAGCTGCCCACGCCTGCGGCTCCGCCCACCGAATGCTCGGCATCGACCGCCACCGAAACGGCAACCTTGCCCTTGGGCACCTCGAGCGTATGGCTCTCGGCTTTGGTGTAGACATCGCAGACCACGGCATTTTTGGGAATACGCGAGGTCGTCAAGTCGCCACGCACCTGGCGCAGTTCGGTCGCCGCATCGCGCGGCAGCAGGCTCGCGAGCCACTCTTGGGTTACGACATTGGTCTCGTCGAGGGTCTCACCCACATCGATATCACGTGCGGCAACGCAAACTTCGACGCGATCGCCGCCGTATTTGGCCAAGGTTTCGGCCTGGGCCTGCTCAGCCCGCGAACGAACCGATGACCCGTAAACCATGCAGAGTGCCGCGGCGAGCACGCCCGCTGCCAGACTGATGGCGATGCGCTTGCTCTTGTTCACGGCAGCTCCTCTCAAGACAGCACTGGGCGGATGGGATGCCCGTACCACTATTGTCCGAGCGGCCAAGCAACAAAACAGCGCGATCACCATCTTGGTTTTAAGTGTCAAACCAATTACCAGCCAAGAGCTGACCAACCCGTCAAGCCCGCGGCAAGGTTTTGGTCAGCGCGTCGGCAAAACGCTCATTTAAGGGCGCATCGCCAGTAAAAAAGCCGCCTCCCGCACAGTTGGAAGACGGCTGTCATAGATAAATTCAATTACAGATGGACATCGGGATCGAGCATTTGGGCACTCACACGCATGGATGACGCCAAGTTTTGGAACGTTTCCAGGCGCAGGCCATCGATCTGCCCGGCATCGGCGGCCTCGCGAACGGCGCAGCCCGGTTCGTGGGTATGCGTGCAGTCGCCAAACCGACACGCACGCGACGCCTCGACGATCTCGGGGAAGGCACGCGCTAGGCCCCGTTCGTGACCAACGAGTGGCAAACTGCGCAGGCCCGGAGCGTCGGCAATGACGCCGGCGTCGCCCGGCAGCGCCACCATCACGCGCGCGACCGTGGTATGGCGGCCTTGGTCGTCGCGCTCGCGCACACCACCGGTAGCCAGCGCATCGTGGCCCAGCAGCGCATTGAGCAGCGTCGACTTTCCGGCCCCCGACTCACCCAGGATCATGGCGCACGTTCCCGCCGGCACACAGGCGCGCACCTCATCCAAACCACGGCCTTCGGCAGAGGACGTCACGATCACGCGCACGTCCGGGCCCACCAGACGGCGCACGCGATCCAGATCGCGCTCGAGTTCCGCGGCCTCGCAGCGGTCGGCCTTGGTAAGCACCACCACCGGCTCGGCATCGCAGTCGAGCGCCAAAACCAGCGAGCGCGCCACGCGGTCGAGCAGTACCTCGCCGGCGCCAAGTGCCTGCACGATCAGCACGCTATCCACGTTGGAACAAAGCACCTGACGCTCGCCGCGGGCGCGGCCACGCCAACGCTCAAAACTCGTGCGTCGCGGCAGGACGCATTCGATTACGCCCATGTCGTGCCCGGGCGCACGACGCACCGCCACACGGTCGCCCACAGCCGGCAGCAGCACCTCGTCCTCGCCACGCGACTTGGCAAACCCCACGGCATGCTCGGCACGAAAGGTATCGTCGGCCGTCGCCACCAGCGGAAACCCGCGATCTAAGCGCACCACGGCACCCAGCTGCATCTGCTCGGGCTCCTCGGCTTGGGCGCAAAAATCGTCAAATGCTGCCTGCTGAGCCGCGGCGACCGGCAGATCGCCAAACGCCGGAACATCCTGCAGCGCATCGAGTCCCGGCACGCTCGCCAGCAGCTCCTCGGCAGACGCGGGGGCTTCGGTCGCAAGCTTCCGACGACGATCACGCTTGGCTCGCGCCCCCGTCGTCTTTTTCTTCGCCTTAGCCCTAGCTTTACCCACAAGCGCCTCCCAGCACCACAAATCACAACTGAGCAGGTATTTTAAATCAAAAAGAGCTGGCCGGGCAAAGCCCTAACTCAAAAAGAGCCGGTCGAGCAAACGCTCGACCGGCTCACAAACTTTCCCTCAGCCCTTTATCATCCGCGCGGGAGAAAAGCCAGCAAGGATGCCGCAGGGCCCGCCCGCCGGGAGGGGTTTCCTAAGGGCACATCCCGCAGCCGCAAAGCGGCGAGGACGTGCCCGTGGAAACCCCGCAGGCGGTCGGGCCCGGACAGGAACGCTACTCTTTTTCGACCGCGCGCATGATCGCCTTGTAGATCTCCATCAGCGGAATGATCAGGAAGGCAAGGCCCAGCGCGGCGATAACGCCCTTGAGCTCAAGCGTCACGGGGCCAAAGAACATCTCGGCAAGCGTCGGCTGCACGGTTACGATCACCGTCAGCACCAGCGCCAGCGCGGCAGAGGCCCACAGCCACTTGTTCTGCTTCTTCATCTTAAACAGCGACGTGCGGCGACTGCGCATGTTAAAGCAGTGGAAGATCTCGACCATGTTGAGCGTGATGAAGGCCATCATCACGCCTTCCTCGTCGGCGACGCCGGCGATCATATCGGAGATGTGGATGTAGCCCATGTCAAAGTACACGCCCACAAAGAAGCTCGCCAGCACCAGCGCGGCAATGATCAAGCCCTGGACCACGCAGTCCAGGCCCATATTGCCGGCAAAGACGCCGTCCTTGGCGTTGCGCGGCTTGCGCTTCATGATGTCGCCCTCGGCATCCTCCATGCCCAGCGCGAGCGCGGGGAAGCAGTCGGTAACCAGGTTCACCCACAGCAGCTGCACCGGCTGGAAGATGGTAAAGCCGATGAGCGTGGCGATAAACACCGAGAACACCTCGGCAAGGTTGGCCGAAAGCAGGAACTGGATGACCTTGCGGATGTTGTCGTAGATGCGGCGACCCTCTTCGCAGGCACCGATGATGGTGGCGAAGTTGTCGTCGGCAAGCACCATGTCGGCAACGTTCTTGGTAACGTCGGTACCGGTGATGCCCATGCCAACGCCGATGTCGGCACGCTTGATGGACGGGGCGTCGTTGACGCCGTCGCCCGTCATGGCCACGATCTGGTCGCGCGACTTCCAAGCCTCGACGATACGGGTCTTGTGCTCGGGCTGGACGCGGGCGTACACGCCGTAGTCCTCGATGTGCGCGTCGAGCTCCTCGTCGCTCATGCGATCGAGGTCGGCACCGGTGATGGCATGGCTGCGATCGGTGACGATACCCAGCTGCTTGGCAATGGCCACGGCGGTGTCGATGTGGTCGCCCGTGATCATGACGGTGCGGATGCCGGCGTCGTGGGCCTCGCGGATGGCGTCGGCGACCTCGGGGCGGACCGGGTCAATCATGCCGGACAGGCCGCAGAAGACCAGGTCGTGCTCGAGCGCGGCGGGGCTGCAGTCGCTCGGGACCTCGGTGTAGGTGCGGCTTGCCAGCGCCAGCACGCGCAGGGCCTCGTCGGCCATGGCCTTGTTGGCGGCCACGAGCTCGGCACGACGCTCCTCGGTCAGGGGGACGACCTTATCGCCCTCGTAGATGTGGGTGCACAGGCCGATCACCACGTCGGGCGCGCCCTTGGTGTATTGCTCGTACTCGCCGTCCAGGGTCTCAACGACCACGGACATCATCTTGCGGCCCGAGTCAAACGGGGCCTCGCCCACGCGCGGGTGCTCGGCAGTCAGACCAGTGAGGCCCGCCTTTCCGGCATCGTTGACGAGCGCGCACTCGGTCGGCTCGCCCACGGCCTCACCCAGTTCCTCGTCCCACTGGGCATCGGAGCACAGCGCCATACCTGCCAGGAACTTCTCCTTAGGCGCAGCGAGCTCGTGCTTGACGACGGTCATCTTGTTTTGGGTAAGGGTACCGGTCTTGTCGGAGCAGATGGTCTGCGTGCAGCCGAGAGTCTCGACGGCAGAGAGCTTGCGGATAATTGCCTGGCGCTTGGCCATCTTGGTCACGCCAAGCGACAGCACGATGGTCACGACGGCGACCAGGCCCTCGGGGATGGCAGCGACGGCGAGCGAGACGGCGACCATAAAGGTGTCGAGCAGGGCAGTCGGGTCGGTAAGGACGTTGCCCACACCGTGGCGGACGATGTCGACGCCAAAGATCACGACGCAGATGACGATCACCATAATGGTGAGGATACGGCTGAGCTCGGCGAGCTTCACCTGCAGCGGCGTGAGCTCTTCCTTGGCCTCGGCCAGGGCACCGGCGATCTTGCCCATCTCGGTATCCATGCCGGTGCCGACCACGACGGCGCGGCCACGGCCGTACACGACGGTGGAGCCCATGTAGCACATGTTCTTGCGGTCGCCGAGCGGCACGTCATCGGTGCCCGCGGCAAGCTCGATCACATTGGCGTGCTTCTCGACCGGCACCGACTCGCCGGTGAGCGCGGCCTCTTCGATCTTCATCGTGGCGCTCTCGAGCACGCGGCAGTCGGCCGGGACGGAGTCGCCCGCCTCGAGCATGATCACGTCGCCGGGTACAAGCTCGGCGCTCGGCAGGTGCACGAGTTTGCCGTCGCGTAGAACCTTGGACTGCGCCGCGCTCATCTCCTGAAGGGCCTCGAGGGCCTCCTCGCTCTTGGCTTCCTGGACCACGCCCAGCACCGAGTTGACGATAACGACGAACATGATGATGGCGACATCGGCAAAGTCCGCCTCGCCCTTAACCATGCCCGTGAGCGCGCTGATAACGGCGGCAACGATCAACATGATGACCATGGGGTCGGCCATCTGCTCAAAGAAACGCTTCCACAGCGGCGTCTTCTCGGCTTCCTCAAGCTTGTTAGGGCCTGTCTTGGCGAGGCGCGACGACGCCTCGTCGTTGCTCAGGCCGAGGTTCTCATCGACACCTTGGTCGCTGAGCACCTCCGCCGCGGCGGACAGGTATTCCTTTTGCATATAGAGTCCCCTCCTGGGATTCGGGCCACTCAGCAGATTGATGCCCGATCATAATTCCCAGGAGAAGGGCAAGGGCTCATCAAGGCTGCCGTGCTGAGCGGCAGTTGATAGTGGAGCTATGGTACCCCAAAGCGACGCGTCTAGCCAAAACAATCCATTTGGAAATATGGTCCGTATGCAACGATGCGGACCGTGTGATGCTCAATACTGATAAAACGTTTTTTCTTAGGCGCGTCGCCAAACTAAAATATCGCCCAGATAGCAGCGGTTAGAGCGGTTGGTAAAGTTTTTTCATATACCGTTTTTCCCGTAAAAAAAGAACTTCTAATTCGGCATACGGTCGATTTTTTGGGGTATTCGGTCGGTATTTCGTTATAATCAACTCAGTTTTATTTCTTATGGTTTATCTATCAGCGCAAGACGATGTCAGATGGAGGTCTGAATGTACAAGCGCACTAAGATTGTATGCACCATGGGTCCCGCCTGCGATAGCGACGAGACCATCCGCGAGATGATCAAGGCGGGCATGAACGTCGCCCGTTTTAACTTCTCGCACGGCTCCTACGACGAGCACCACGGTCGCATCGAGCGCGTCCGTCGTATTTCCAAGGAGCTCGGTATGCCCGTCGGCATCCTGCTCGACACCAAGGGCCCCGAGGTCCGCACCGGTCTTCTGGTCGACGGCAAGAAGGTTGCCGTCAAGACCGGCGACAAGATCGTCGTTACCGCTCAGCCCACGTCCGAGGATTTCCACGGCACCGCTGAGCACATTTCCCTCGACTACCTGGCTCTGCCCTCCGAGGTCGAGAAGGGCTCCCTCATCCTGATCGATGACGGCCTGGTTGCTCTCGAGGTCGAGTCCGTCGACGGCCAGGACATGACCTGCGTCGTCAAGAACGACGGCCTGATCGGCGAGCGCAAGGGCGTCAACATGCCCAACGTCAACATCTCGCTGCCCGCCATCACCGAGCGCGATCGTCAGGACATCCTCTTTGGCCTGACCGAGAACATCGACTACATCGCCGCTTCCTTCATCCGTGACGGCGAGTCTGTCCGCGGCATCCGCGAGCTTTGCCGCGAGAACGGCGGCGAGCACGTGACGATCTTCCCGAAGATCGAGTGCGCCCTGGGCGTCGAGAACTTCGATGAGATCCTCGAGGCTTCCGACGGCATCATGGTCGCCCGTGGCGACCTGGGCATCGAGATCAAGCCCGAGCTCGTTCCGCACATCCAGAAGGAGATCATCGCCAAGTGCAACGCGGCCTACAAGCCCGTTATCACCGCTACGCAGATGCTCGACTCCATGCAGCAGAACCCGCGCCCGACGCGCGCCGAGGTTGCCGACGTTGCTAACGCCATTTACGACGGTACCGACGCCGTCATGCTGTCCGGCGAGTCCGCTGCCGGTAAGTACCCGGTCGAGGCCGTCAAGATGCAGGCCAGCATCGCTCTCGAGACTGAGAAGTACCTCCCGGCTCACGCTCCGCTCGAGGTTCCGACCGATGCTCACGGCACCCGCGTCGTCAACAACGTTGTGGGTATGTCCGCTGTGAACATGGCCACCACCGTTGGCGCCAAGTGCATCACCGTGCCGACGACCACCGGCCGTACCGCTCGCCTGATCTCGCACTTCCGTCCCAACATGCCGATCTGCGCGTTCTCCCGCCACGAGTGGGCCGTCCAGCAGATGATCATGTACTGGGGCGTTATCCCGCACAAGGCCGAGATTACCCAGGGCACCGTCAACGGCACGATCGTCAAGGCGATCGAGACCGCTAAGGAGCTCGGCTACGTCGAGACCGGCGATTTGACCGTCGCTACCGCCGGCGATCCCCGTATGAGCGTCCAGCTTGAGGACAAGGTCTCCTCGACCAACGTCGCCTACGTCGCTCAGGTGCGCTAAATCGCACTTGCAAGCACATTTGCATTAAAAAGGGCCCGGAAGGCTTCTCCTTCCGGGCCCTTTTTCTGTGCGCCGATGCCTACCGCACGGCATGACACGCACCCATTTCTTTACCAAAAGCGCGAGATCCGCCCTCCGAGGCCCAAAAAATAAAGCCCCAAGCGCTAAAAGTGTTCGCCCGGTGGCAAACCCACACCTCACACAGGGCTGATAAATCGTTTTAGCAAGGTCTAAATCGACCACATTTTCGGAAGTGCGGGGAAAAATTGCCTACCCCCGAGCACAAGCCCTTTTATTTCAACAAAACCCCTGATAAAGTTGGCTTAAATACCGCTTGTGGTTGACCTGTTTGTCTTTTTCCCCGCACTTCCGAAACCGATAGCTTTTCTAGCCCAAACTACGCTCAAACGATCGGATCGCTATGTCATTTCTTGCCTGCGGACCCACGGCTTTTCAGTACTATCGCATACCGCCCCAGATACTGGGACTCTATCCGGCAATCCTGCCGCCCGACCATGACCATCGCTTGGTGCATTACTCAAAACAACCAGTATTTAAAGACTTGCTCGGCACACCAGTCTGGAGATTCGTGGGCGAAAGAAAACAGCGCGCGAACGGAAAGCTATTTCATAGCCGTCTGCTAACCCAAGAGCCGCCTCCTGGGTCGTTTAGGCAGACTGAGCATGGATTTGATGTCACGTCGCCCGAGTTTACGCTGCTCAACCTTGCTACGCAGGTCTCACGCAACCAGTTACTCATGGCTTGCTACGAGATGTGCGGCTCCTTTGCAGTGTTCACGCCTTGTAAACGGGCGCAGCAGCAGCTCGATGAAGCAATTTCGCTTAAGCTCATTCCGCCCGACTGTGGTTGGAAACGTGTTGTCGACACCAAGGGCAATGACACCAACTTGTGGAAGCGCACGCCGCTTCTTTCCGCAGCGGATATCGCCGCGTTCGCCAAGCAGGCCGCAGGCCTGCGCGGCGTTAAACAACTGCGCTGGGCGGCCGAGCACATGACGGGACAGACCGCCTCGCCCTTCGAAGTACAGACCTCCATGCTTGTCTCGCTCCCCCGCAACGAGGGCGGCATGGGCATCAATATCGCAAACAACGTGCGCATCCCACTCAGCGACGCCGCGCGCTCACTGTATGACAAAACCTGCTGCTACGCCGATATCCTCATAGAGAGCAGCACCGACAGCATGGGCGTCATCTTGGAATGCCAAGGCCGCTCCGCCCATGACAGCGAAGCCGCGAGCCTCTCCGATGCCGAGCGCACCACCGCCCTCACAAGCATGGGCTATGACGTTATCCAGATAACCTATGAGCAAATCAAAGACATGAAGAGCTTTAACAACATCGCCGAGCTCATTCATAAAAAGGCGGGGCTCCCTTACGTTCCAAAATCTAAGCTGGAACTCACTGCCGCAGAAACCCTTCGGCGGGAGCTATTGGTCGATTGGGATGAACTGTTCACCGTTAAGCCGGTCAGCTAGCAGCTAGTGACCAGAGGGACTGCGGGGACGTCAGAAGCGGCAACGCGGGCGGCAAAACCCGCCTCGGTTAGCTCGACGACCTCGGTAAACGTTGCGTCAAAGAACTCTTCGGTCAGCAGACGGTACGGCGGATGATCCGGATCGCCGGGGTTTTCGCGCACAATCTCGTGCATAACGCCAATGGTCTTGAGCACATACTCTTGTGGAATCGAATACTGACCAAACTGGGCCGCCGCGGTATAGAGGCGATCGGTCGCACGCGGGATAGAAACGATGCCGAGCGTCTTGCCAAACCAGTCAAAGTCTCCCTGCTTCTTAATGCGGAACTCCTCGCACGGCTTGCCGCCGCGCGCCTCGAGATATTGGTTCACGCGCGTGTTCCACACGGTATCGGCCACCAGATGCGACCAAACGCCCAGCGTCAAATCGAGCAGCGACTGCGCCACGTCATCGGGCGCGAGCGAAAACTCGGCGGCGCCGGGGCCGTCAACCGGCTCGGCGTCTTTGTAGCGCTGCGGATAGTGCACCCGATTGAGCCTTTCACGCTCTTCGACAATCGAGGTCGCTGCAGCCGGCGCACCCGCCGGCGCACCTTTAAGCAACGGCGCCACATAGGTGTCCCAAAACTCATGCTCGCGTGGCTTAGGAATGGGCTCGGGCTTGGCAAAGTGCGTGATGCGATACGGGATGGGGTCGGCAATACCGGGAACCATGTACCCCACAAAAATGTCCGGAACCACGCTGCCAAACAAAAAGGCATTGCGGTCGCGCACGTTATCGGCAAGCGCGCCGGCACGCGCCAGAAGTCGTTCCGTCTGAGCGATATGAATATTCCAACTTGGCATAGCCACCCCCGTAAAAATCCGGATAACTATACCATTCGCAGCAAGTCACGTGCGCGGCCGCAACCCCACTATGCGGCAACTATTCTGCTGCACCGTTTTCGGTTCCATATGATGGCACGGGAGCCCCGACCACGTGGTGATATCGATCGATATAAATCGCACGGGCCCCAAGACGTCGTACTAAATCCTGATGATGCGTGCTCATCAAGACCGTCTTACCGGCAGCAACATAAGCCAGTAGAAAGTTGACCACGATGTCGCAAGAGTCCTCGTCAAGTCCGTTGGTAGGCTCGTCGAGCACCAGAATATCGGGGTTCATCGACACGACGGCAGCCAGCGCCACACGCTTCTTTTGCCCGCCCGAAAGCTGATAGGGCGAAGCATCGACCAGATCGGCAACCTGAAACAGCTCCATGGCATCACGGACGCGGCGCCCAAGCTCGTCCGCCGAAAGCCCCATTTGAGCCGGGCCAAACGCGACCTCCTCGCCGACCGTGGCGCAAAAGAGCTGTGCATCGGCGTTTTGGAACACGAAGCCCACGCGCTGATGGAACCGCTGGGCCGTCGCGGAATCCTTGAGATATGCCGCATCGACCACATGTCCATCAAACAGGTACGTACCCGCATCCGCAAGCTCAAGGCCGTTGATAAGCCGCATGATCGTCGTCTTGCCGCAGCCGTTGGGTCCAAGCAGCGCAACCAGCTCACCGCGATTAACCTGCAGCGACACGCCATCGACCACCGTATGGCCCGCATAGGAAAACACCACGTCACGAAACTCGATGAGCGGCGTGGCCTTGGCGCCGGCAGCACCGCTCGCACCCATCGCACCATTTGTATCGTTCGCCAAAACGTCGCCCTTCCCTGTTCACATCGACGGCTTGACCGCCCGCGCTACAGCACCGCGCACAACACGGCGAGCAGCACCACAACGACCGCATAGACCGCGTCGCGCCAGCCAAATCCGTTCCGTGCAGGCGCCGGATATGCGCCGGCAAAACCGCGGCAAAGCATAGCCTCGTCCATCGCGCGGCTGCATTCCATCGCCTTGATAAAGGTCATGCCCATGATACCCGCGATCGAATCGGTACGCGAAAATCCTGCAGGCGCACGGCCAACGCTGCGCAGCAAGACTGATTCGCACAGGTCGTGCGCCGTGCGTCCCAGCACCTCGATGTGTTTGAGCGCCATATCAAACGTAAAGATAACCTCGTCGGGCAGGTGCAGCATCTTAAGCGCCGCCGACATGCGACTCCAGGTAAGCGTCCACGAAACGCCCAGCACCAATGACACATTAACAAAGGTCTTGAGCGCAATCTTGAGCATGGCGCCCGTGGCAGAAGCACCCAGCAGCAGGGCAGGCAGCGCCAAAACCACGGCAAACCCCGCGGCAGCCAACGCCGGCACAAAGGTCGCGTGCAGCCCGCGTACGGGGCGCACCGCAACGAGCACCAACGCGATCGCTGTCATCAGCATCAAGTACAGCGGGCTCTGCGTCAGGCATACGCACAGGACGCAGACGAACATCCCCACCAAACGCACTGGCGCCGAAACGGAAGAAAGGGCGCGGTCGATAATCGACCCGCCCTTATGCACGCCGCCACCTAGGCGAACCCGCTCAAGCAGGCTCGCCAGGTGCAGGACATTCTTTTGCATCACACGATGCCGAGCCCCCGCGGGCTCATAACGCTGCTCGGCCGCAAGCCAGCTAGGCAGCTCGACCGTCGCCATGGGCTCCGCTTTCCTTAACCGTCAGCGAGATCAGGCGAAAGGCGATGGTGAGCACCGCCACGCCAATCACGCCCGAAAGAATATACATCGCGGCCTGGCCGGCAAAGCCAAGGCCCTGCTCCTCGGAATAGGCCTGCAGATAATCGCCCGTGGGCAGGGCATCGGCAAAGGTCGGGGTATCGAGACCGACCGAAGTCTGCAGACTGTCGTCACCAGCCTCCTGAACGGCGGTCGCGGCGCCCTCAGCGTCCCACTCGCCCCAGGCGTCACCCGTGGCAAGCAAGCCGAGCGGCGTGGCCACGACAAGCACGGCGACCAGGATGAGCGTGGGGACCAGCGAGGTCTTCTTGGCAGCAGCGCCCCCGGCAGCAAGCTGGCCATCGGCGGCCTCGGGCCCGACGATAACGCTCGGCGCCGTCTTCTTAATGAAACCATAGATCGCGGCCGTCGCCACGCCCTCGACCACGCCGGCTACCAGCATATGCGGGACCATCATGGCAGGGATTGCAATAGACAGCGGGAAGGGGCAGTACAGCGGAGCGCCCGAAGCGTTGGTAAAGAACATCGGCTGAATACCAAACTCGATCGCCGTGCACAGGGCCGCCAGGCACAGGCCGACCCAACCGCTTACGACGGCCGAAACCGAGGTGCCCCAGCTCTTGTCGTGCAAACGGCTGTTGAGCGCACGGAACACGATAGCGGCGGCAAACGGCAGCACGAAGGCCATGTTAAAGCAGTTGGCGCCAAAGGACAGGATGCCGCCGTCGCCAAACAGCAGTGCCTGCAGCGCCAGCGCGACCGAAACCGCGATGGCCGCGGCCTCCGGGCCCAGCAGCAGCGCGATGAGCGCGCCGCCGACGGCGTGACCCGTGGTACCGCCGGGCAGCGGCACGTTGAACATCATGAGCAAGAAAGAGAACGCGGCGCAGATACCCAGGAACGCCATGTGCTCGCGGTCGAGCGTGGCGCGCACCTTTTTGATGCAGTGAACCCACACAGGGACCATCGCCACTGCCATGACGGCATCGGTCTGCGGGGACAGATAATTGTCTGGAATGTGCATGTACGCCTCCCGGTTATCGGCACACGGAATTGCAACGCCGCTTAAATCACCTTGCCAGTGTTACGTATTGTCAGATTCGTAACACGCCACGGGCTATCATAGCAAAACGGCGCACTGCCGACAAAGCAGCACGCCGTTTTGCAATGCGCGTGTCATATATGCAGGCTCAGCAGTGCCTTATACCGAGGATAGCAGTCACGTAAGGCTCGGCATCAGCCACCGCTGACCCATACCCCAGTGCAGGACCTAGCCGCGGACCTCGCCGTTTACGCCCTTGCACACCTTGGTGACAATCTTCTGGTGCGCTTTTTCGACCTCTTCGCTGGTAAGCGTGTGGTCGTCGGAGCGATACGTAAGCGCAAAGGCCATGGACTTCTTGCCCACGCCCACGCGGACCGGATCGCGGTAGACGTCGAACAGACGCACACCCTCGAGCAGCTTGCCGCCGGCGCTGGTAATGCGGCGCTCAAGGTCCTCGCAAGTCACGGAGTTGTCGACCACGATAGCAAGATCGTGCTCAACAGCCGGGTACTGCGAGAACTCGCGGTAGTTCTCCTGGTTGCGGGCGCCCTTGATCAGCTTGTCCAGGTCGAGCTCAAAGGCAACGACGACCTCGTCGATGCCCATGGCTTCGCGCGCCTCGGGGTGGATCTCGCCGACCCAGCCCAGCACGGTACCGCCAGACAGAACCTCGGCGGCACGGCCCGGCTGCAAGAAGGCATAGCCCTCGCCCTCGACGGGACGGAAGCGAACCTTCTCGATGCGCAGCTGGGCGAGCAGCTCCTCGACGATGCCCTTGCCAAAGAAGAAACGCAGCTTGCGGTACTTCATGTTCCAGGACTGCTCGCTCCACTGGCCCGAGAGCACGCCCGCCACGGACTTGGTCTCCTTGGGCAGGCTGGCGTTCTCGCGGCCGTGGAACAGGCTGCCGACCTCGTACAGGTGCACGTTGGGCGTGCCATGGGCCTCGTTATAGGCCACAGACTGCAGCAGGCCCGGCAGCAGCGAGCGGCGCATCTCGGTCTGCTCGGCCACCAGCGGGTTCATAAGTACCACGGGGCAGCCGCGGCCCTCGGTGGACATGCCGATCTTCTCCAGGTCGCCCGGCGCGGCAAAGCCAAAGGTCGTGGTCTCGTTGAGGCCGCAGGCGCGCAGGATCTCGCCGACCTTGCGGGTAAGCTTCTGCTCGCGGGTCAGGCCACCGATGTGGTTCTTGGCAGCCGGGATGGTCGCCGTCACGCGGCCCATGCCCCACAGGCGCAGGACCTCCTCGATCAGGTCGATCTCGCGCGGCAGGTCGGGGCGGAAACTCGGCGGGGTAACCATAAAGTCCTCGCCGTCGCGCTCGACGGTGCAGCCCAGGCGGGTGAGCGAGCGCTCGATAAAATCGGGCTCGATGTCGGCGCCGCAGATGGCGTGCACGCGGGCCAAACGCAGCTTAATGCTGTCGATGGTCTTGGGCGCGGGGAACACATCCACGTAGCCGGGAGCGACCTCGCCGCCGGCAATCTCCTCGATGAGCGCGCAGGCAACATTGGCCACATCCACGCAGCCGGTCTCATCGACCTGGCGCTCAAAGCGGATGGAGGCGTCGGAGATCAGCGACAGGTCGCGGCTGGTGTGCGAGGTGCGGCCGGCGTCGAAGCAGGCGCTCTCGAGCATCACGTCGACGGTGTCGTCCTCGATCTCGGAATCCATGCCGCCCATAACGCCGGCCAGCGCCACGGGGCGCTCGCCGTCGGTGATAAGGCCCATGCCGGCATCGAGCGTGCGCTCCTCGCCGTCGAGGGTCGTGAACTTCTCGTCCTGCTGGGCGGCGCGAACCACCACGCGGCGCCTGCCCTCGCGCTCGGCAAAGGTGTCCAGGTCAAAAGCGTGCAGCGGCTGACCGGTGAGCATCATCACATAGTTGGTGATGTCGACGATGTTGTTGTGCGGGCGCACGCCCAGGGCGTTAAGGCGCTTGACCATCCAGTCGGGCGACGGGCCGACCTTCACGTTGCGCACGATGCGGGCGACATAGCGGTCGCACAAGCCCTCGTCGGCGATCTCGACCGAAAGCTCGTCGTCGGTCGCGCGGCCGGTCTCCGCCTTGATGGCGGGCAGCTCAACGTGGAAATCGCGATCGAAAATGGCGCCGGTCTCACGGGCCATGCCGATCATGGACAGGCAGTCGGGGCGGTTGGGCGTGATCTCGCAGTCGAGCACGGTATCACTCGAGCCCACATACTCGGCAAACGGCATGCCGCAGGGCGTATCCTCGGGCAGGATCATGATGCCGGAGTGGTCGCCACCCAGGCCGAGCTCGCGCGCGGAGCAGTTCATGCCCATGGACACGACGCCGCGAAGCTTGCTTTTCTTGATCTTGACGTCACCGGGAAGCACGGCGCCGATCATGGCCGTGACGATGTGGTCGCCGGCCTCAAAGTTCTGCGCGCCGCAGACGATCTGCAGCGGAGCGGGGTTGCCGTCGGCGTCGAGGTTCTTGTCACCCACATCGACCGAGCACACATACATGTGGTCGCTATCGGGGTGCGGGGTCTTGGTGAGCACCTTGGCAGTCACCACGTGGTCGAAGGACTCGCCCACGGTGTCGATCGCCTCGACCTCGGTGCCGGTACGGATATATTCGTCCGAAAGGGTCTTGGGATCCTCCGGAATATCGATCATGGTCTTGAGCCAGTCGTAAGAAACGCGCATGTAGCTCTCCTAGTTCTTAATCTCCGCATAGGGAGGAAATATCAAATGAAGACGTTCGCCTTAGGGTTGTCCAGGTGCCCCAGGTTGGCATGAAAGAGGAGCGACGCGTACTAAAGGTACGCGAGCGACGGTTTGAACGCCAAGATGGGGTGCCTGGGCAAGCCTAAAATTGGTTCAGGAAACGCATATCGCCCGTCATGAGCGTTCTGAGGTCGGGCAGGTCGTAGCGCAGGGCCGCGACGCGCTCGGCGCCAATGCCAAAGGCGAAGCCGGTGTACTTCTCGGGGTCGATGCCGCAGTTGATCAGGACGTTGGGGTCGACCATGCCGCAGCCCAAGATCTCGATCCAGCCGCTGTGCTTGCAGAAGTTGCAGCCCTTGCCGCCGCAGACGTGGCAGCTCACGTCCACCTCGCAGGAAGGCTCGGTGAAGGGGAAGAAATGCGGGCGGTAACGCGTCTTGCGGTCCTCGCCAAACATGCACTTAACAAAGTAGTCGAGCGTGCCCTTAAGATCGCCAAAGGTGATGCCTTCGTCGACGACCAGGCCCTCGATCTGGTTGAACTGCGGCAGGTGACAGGCGTCGGCCGTGTCGGGACGGTAGACGGTGCCCGGGCAGATCATGTAGATGGGCGGCTTCTGCGACTCCATGGTGTGAATCTGCACGCCCGAGGTCTGGGTGCGCAGCAGCACGTCGGACTCGCCGTGGGCATGCGCCTCGGGGTGCGCGACGCTGCCGGGGTTGTTGTCGACCACATAGAAGGTGTCGCGGGCCGAGCGGCTCGGGTGATCCATGGGGGCGTTGAGCGCGGTGAAGTTGTAGTAGGAGGTGTCGACCATGGGACCGGACTCGACGGTGTAGCCGATACCGCTAAAGATGTCCTCGGCCTCCTCGATAATCTGCTTGATCAGGTGCTGATGGCCGATCTGCGGACGGATGCCCGGCAGCGTGATGTCGACGGCCTCGTGCTCCAGTGCGTGCTTGAGGGCGGCGGCCTTCATCTCGGTGGTGCGCTCGTCGAGCATGCCCTCAATCAGCTTGCGCATCTCGTTGGCGCGCTTGCCCATCACGGGGCGATCCTCGGGGGCGAGCTTGCCCATCATGCGCATCAGGCCGGTAATACGACCCTTGCGGCCGAGCAGCTCAACGCGCGCAGCCTCGAGCTTGGCGGCGTCGTCGGCGCCTGCGACGAGCTCCTTGGCCTCTTCCTCGAGTTTGACCAGATCATCAATCAGACTCATGTCTTCCCTTTCGTCTCTCGCGTTCCCCACTCGCCAGGACGACTGCCGCCGTCTGGCGTTGCAAAAACGCGGCCCGGTTCGGTAACAAAAACCGTCCTCGGGCATGTGCATTGCCCAAGGACGGTTGAATTCCGCGGTACCACCTTGTTTGACCCGGCGGATGTCTGGCCCGCCGTGCCCACTCTGTGCCCCTTATCGCGAGGCTCACGGCTTCCCTACTGGGGCTTCGCCGCCGCTGGCCGCACGCCCGTTGAGGTTGCTGCTCGGGAGTGAACGCTTGGCCCTTGCCACCGCAGGAAGGCTTGCAGCCCATGACCTTCCCTCTCTTGCCGGCGACGCGGCGGGCAAAACCCTCTCCGTCAACGCATTGGGCTATAGGATAACACATTCTGCGAGCATATCGCCGCGTTCCGTTTTGTTCGCACTGGGTATAAAGCAGGCAGCTGTGCAAACTGGCCGCACGCCCACCCGTGGCGTCCGGTCTGCGAGATCAAGGATATAGGTATGGGAAAGAAACTCGATAAGAAAGCCAAGGCCGCCGTGGCCAAGGCCTCTAAGAACGCCAAGGCGGGCAAGGGCATCAAGAAGCTCCGCAAGCTCGAAGGCAAACTATGGACCCGCGAGTACCTGCTCAAGATTGCCGAGTTCGATGGCGCGACGATTGCCCCCGCCAACGGCGCTGCGGCCCGCGCCGATGCTATGGGCACCCTTGCCGGCGAACATCACAAGCTCCTGACCAGCAAAAAGTCCGTCGAGCTTGTAAGCTCGCTGGCACACGAGACCGTCGCCGGCGGCAAGATCGACGACCCGCAGCTGCTCGACGAGATCCGTGTGCTCGGCCGCGACCAGCGCGAGGCAAGCGCCATTCCCACCGAAGAAGCCGAAGCCTGGACCAGGCTCACCTGCGAGGCCGACGCCGTGTGGCACAAGGCCAAGACGGCCAACGACTGGGCGAGCTTTGAGCCCTACGTGGATAGAATCGTCGCCCAACTTAAGCATCAGGCCCAGCTCATGGACCCCAAGCGCGACCCATACGATGTTTGGCTCGACCAGTACGAACGCGGCCTTTCCGCCAAGAGCTTCGATGCGTTTTGTGACGAGGTCAAGGCCACCGTCGTGCCGCTCGTTCACGCCATCGGCGAGCGCGGACAGCAGCCTACTGCCGACTTTTTGCATGCCCGCGTGCCCGAGGCCGCCCAGCGCGCCATGAGCTTCGATCTGATGAAGCTCGTCGGCCTTAACCTGGACGACACCACGCTCGCCTTTACCGAGCACCCGTTTAGCGAGGGCTTCTCGGTGGGCGATGCGCGCATCGCCACGCACATCTACGAGAACGACTGCATCTCCAACGTCTATAGCATCATCCACGAGGCGGGGCACGCCATGTACGAGCTGGGCGTCAATCCCGCTTACGCGCGCACGTGTCTGGAGGGCGGCACCTCCATGGGCATTCACGAGAGCCAGAGCCGCTTTTTCGAGAACACCGTAGGCCGCAGTCGCGCTTTTATGGGCCCGCTGCTCGAAGTGCTGCGCCGTCACGCGCCCGAGGTCTACGGCAACGTGGACGAGGACACGCTCTACCACGCCGTGAACATCGCTCAGCCGTCGCTGATCCGTACCGAGGCAGACGAGCTCACCTACCCGCTGCATATTATGGTGCGCTACGAGATTGAGCGCATGCTGTTTGCCGGCGAGGCCACGGCAAAGGACATCCCCGCGCTTTGGAATCGCTTTATGGGCGAGTACCTGGGCATTCCTGTTCCCGACGACACGCGCGGCTGCCTGCAGGATACGCACTGGAGCGGCGGCTCGTTTGGCTACTTCCCCACGTATGCGCTGGGCAGCGCCTACGATGCCATGTTTGTGCCGGCCATGTGCCGCGACGGTGTCGACCTTAACGGCGCCTGTGCGAGCGGCGACCTGACACCCGTCCGCGCTTGGCTGGGCGAGCACATTTGGCAGTGGGGCCGCGCCAAGGACGCGCCGGAGCTCATCAAGGGCGCGTGCGGTATGGCATTCGATGCCCGCTACTACTGCAGCTACCTGCAGGACAAGTTCACCACGCTGTACCAGCTGTAAGGATTGACCAGCACGTCATCGCCAACGCCAACCATGTTGACGTCGATGTCTTGGCAACGTCAGCGAAAACGGCCCCAAGCGAGCAAGGTGACGTGAAATGAAAGGGCGCTGACCTTCTGGTCGCGCCCTTGAAATTGAATGCCAGATTGCCGCTTGGGGCCGTTTGTAGGGTCGAGCGGTTACGCGGTTTGGTAAAACCGCGTAACTACAGAGCTTCGAGTGCAGCGGCGATGCGCTTCATGGCGGCGTCGGCGGCCGATTGGTCCGGAGCCTCGGCCAGCACGCGAATCACCGACTCGGTTCCGCTCTTGCGCACGAGCACGCGGCCCTCGCCCGCCAGCGACGCCTCGGCCTCGGCAATGGCGGCCTGCACGCCCATGTTGCCCAGCGCAGCATCCTTGTCCGCCACGCGTACGGCAACCTGCGCCTGCGGCAGCAGCTTGCACGGCACCGCGAGCTGCGAAAGCGTCTCGCGTTCGGCACGAATCACTTCCATCACACGCAGCGAGGTCATAATGCCGTCGCCCGTACGCTCGATATCGCCAAAGATCGTATGGCCCGTCTGCTCGCCACCCAGGCTGTAGCCGCCCTCGCGCATCTTGGCATACACGTGGCGGTCGCCCACGCCGCTGGTCACGGCACTCAGGCCGGCAAGCTCCAGCGACTTAATCAGGCCAAAGTTGCTGGCGATCGTCGGCACCACGGTACCGCCCGAGAGGCGCCCGTGCTTGTTAAGATACACGCCGCACACGTACAGAATCTGGTCGCCGTCGACCACGCGGCCGCGCTCGTCCACGGCCAGGCAGCGATCGGCATCGCCGTCGTAGGCAAAGCCCACGTCCAAGCCTTGCTCCACCACATGGCGCTGCAGGCGCTCCATATGCGTAGAGCCGCAGTCGACGTTAATGTTAAAGCCGTCGGGTGCGGCGTTAATCACGCGCACATCGGCGCCGAGCGCATCGAACACCGGCTTGGCCACCGAGGACGCCGAGCCGTTGGCGCAGTCAATGCCAATCTTGACGCCCTGCAGCGAAAAGTTCGCGCTTGCAATGAGCGAGGCAATGTAGCGGTTGCGGCCCTGCATGTAGTCAACCGTGGCGCCAATGTGGTTGCCCGTGGCCAGCGGCACCTCGCTCTTGCCATCGATGTAGTCCTCGATGAGCTCCAGCACGTCCTCGTCCATCTTAAAGCCGTCGCTGTTGACCAGCTTAATGCCGTTATCGCAAAACGGATTGTGGCTCGCACTGATCATGATGCCGCAATCGAAGCAGCCCTCCACGGTCTGGTGCGCCACGCCCGGCGTAGGAATCACATGCAGCATATAGGCGTCTGCGCCGCTCGCAACCAGACCGCTCACCAGCGCCGCCTCGAACATATAGCTCGAGCGACGCGTGTCCTTACCCACGATCACGCGCGCCTTGGCCCCGCGCCTGGCGCCGTAATACCAGCCCACAAAGCGGCCGATCTTGTACGCGTGCTCCACGGTCAGCCCAACGTTGGCCTCGCCGCGAAATCCGTCGGTGCCAAAGTACTTCATGCGATCTCCTTACAAAATAGGGGCGAACAGATTGCCTGTCCGCCCCAAAATGGTACTCGATTATCTGCGCTACCAGAAAAACCCTACGCCGACGCGCTATCGCGAGCCGCCTGGCATGTAGGAGTCTGACGCAGCGCAAGCGGCTTGTCCCCCGCCTCGGCCGACGTGGTCAGCGTATACGTGATCGTCGTCGTCTCGCCAGCATGCAGGTCAACGGTGCCCGAATAGAAGGGGATTCCATGCCACGTAGCGGCGCCAAGACCAAACTGGGTGCCCTCAACCGTAAGGCCACTGATGTTGCCGCCCGTCGGGGCAAACAGTGAGACATTCAGACGCTCGTCGTCGCGCGCGGCGTCGGGCGCGCTCGCTGCGACGTAGTCGGGCAGCTTGCCTGCCTCCTCCTGCGTCATGATGTTCGTCAGGGTAACGGTGATGCGATACGAGCACGTGCCGTCGCCGTTCTTGATGCCCTGGCCAATCTGCGTATCGGCGTTCAGATACCAATCGAGCTTGGAGAAGCTCAGGTTGTTAAAGTAAACGCCGGCAACGGGATCGGCACTCGGATCATCCGGATCGGGCAGCGAAGCGTCAATGCCTGTCTCCTTGATGGCATTCTGCTCATCATTGTTTCTCATCCAAGCAATCAGACGGCCCTCTTCGGCACCGCGCTCGAATGCACCGACAAGCTTCGTAACGTCGACGTCACCGATGCCACCGAGAATCTTGTCGAAGGCAGCGCTGGCGACGGATGCAAAGATGCCGTCCGACTCCTCGACCGGATAGTTCCAGTACACATCGTGCATGAGAACCTTCGCTGCGTTGGTACCGTCGACGACCGTACCATCAGGCAGCGAGACATTACCGACAAGGCCCAGCAGGTACTGCAAGAACACCGGATCGATGCCGACGACGCCATCAACGTCCTGCCCATACTGGGACTTCCACAGCGCGGCGACACGCTGCGAGTTGCGGGGCCAATCGGGCGAATACGCGTTACCAGAGTTGTACAGGTTACTGTGGTCACCAAACAGTGCCTCGTCCTCTTCGTCGACGCTCTCAACCGCCTCGTCTTTGCTACGCGCAATACGTGGAACAAAGTCACCGATCGACATCTGGCCGTCGGTGACCGAAATCAGGCCCTGCGAACCACCAAAACCGCCGCAAGCACGAATCTCGACGTTGTTCATGGCATACACAAGATAGTTGCGCGTCTGACCGTTGGCGCCGAGCATCTGGGGCAGAACGGGGGCGATCTTCTCTGCCGCGTCGACTACACCGTCCAGAGTGGCAAAGCCGTCCTTTGCCTTATCGACCAGCTCAGTCACCTGGGCGATATGCGTATCGCCAATACCCTGCACCTTTTTGTTGGCGCTCTTGAACGCCCTCGAGCTATCGGAGAGCGAATCGGCGACCGCCTGCAGCGCGGACACGTTGATTGTTCCGTCCTGGAACAGCTTGCCGGGCGTTGCCTGAGCGAGATTATCGGCCATGGGGACCAGCGCGCCGCTCGAAACATCGGACAGAGCGTCGACCATGGTGCGGGCGGCATTAATGTCGCTGCCGTACACCGGGACAAACGAGGCCATCGTCCACAGCGGGCTCGAGGTCTCCGTCTTCATGCTGCTGCAAAGGTCGTTGATCTTCTTCGTATCGTCGGGCAAGGTCGAAAAATCGCCCGACGTGACCTTACCCTTAAGGTCTGCGACGATACCCACGGCCTCCTTTGCCTGAGCCTTCACGGTCTTTGCCGAGTTAAAGAACATGAAGCCGCTCACGCCAAGTGCAACGAGGACAACCGCGACGACAGCAACGACCGCTGTGGCGGCATAACGGTTCTTGTTCTCGCCCTTGCGATGACGATGACGGACCAGCCCGTCCGACGTCGTGCTCGACGAAGTGCCGCCGCCGTAGTTCAGGCCAAAATCGTAATAGTCTTCTTTGGAACCCGAGCCCACAAACTCGGCACCGCTATCGTCCAGACGGGCAAACGTGCCGGTCTCGGAAGCTCCCGTGTAAATCGTGCCCAAGTTGCCCGTGATTCCTACATCCTTGGACGACGAGGCGTTGCCGGCAGCATTGGCGCTGCCCGCGTTGCCCGCGGGATTTGCGGAGACCTCGCGCGGCGGCACTGCGGGGGTAGCCCCGGTCGCAGCGGCCTGACCGTTTGCGCGGGCGGCCTTTTTTGCCTTCTGAGATTGCTCATACAGAGCGGTAAACATCGCCGTCTCGCCCGGAGACGTGCGATTGCCGGCGCCGTTCTGGCCAATGCCGCCCGGAGCGCCGGGCCTTCCCGCCCCATTAGAACGCGGCGGGACCGCCGGACGGCCGTCTCCGCTACCCTTAAAATGATTTCCAGCCATAGAGAAATCCTCACAATACAAAAGTCGATAAACGTTATCAGTTTATGTCATATTGAACGCGCGCAGCTAAACTCCAGACATGCGTCCTGATTACACGCAACATGCGCGAATCCCTATTCAGTTTTTAGCTTGTATCAGCCGCTGCGTCGACTACACCGTTAAAAACATCATTACGATAATCATGGCAAAGCCGATAAGGTCGGTCGGCAAAAATACCGTGCCCAGCATAACGGCGCTGGTAATGGTTGCCGAGACCGGCTCCACGGTCCCGATGAGGCTCGCGCGCACCGAGCCGATGTCCTTGACGCCCTGCATATAGAGCATGTACGCCAAAAACGAGCCCACGACCACAAACACCGCGAGTGCCTCGACGCCGGCGGCATCGAGCGCCGGCATATGGGCCCAAGGCTGCACGATAGTGCAGGTGACGATACCAGCCGTGAGCATGGCTGAGCCCGTAACGATGGGGCTGCCGTATTCTGGCAGAATTTTGGCGGGAATCACCGCCATGCAGGTGGCGCTGACCGCACACATAAGGCCCGCAACCAGGCCGAGCGGCGAGATGCTCAGGCTGGTGGGATCACCGCCGGTAGCGATTAAAAAGGTGCCGCCCAGGGCCAGACCAATGCCGATCGCCTCGCGAGCGCGCGGCATGCGGCGATCGACCACGCAGGTGTAGCCCATGATGATGACCAGCTGCAGGCACTGAAGCACCGTCGCAGTTCCGGCATTGGTCAGACGCACGGCCGAAAGATAGCAAAACTGGTTGAACAGCAGGCCAAAGGCGGTAAAGAGCAACAGCTGCTTGCGGTCGGTCGGCGTCGTCCAAAGCTTAACCAGGCGTGCGCGGTCGCGCGTGACAACCACAGCCATAAAGAGCAGGCCGGCGAGAATCTGTCGTATGCTCATAAGCCACAGCGTATCGACATGGTAGGTATCGAACAAAAAACTCGCGCTGGTGCCCGAGAAGCCCCAAAACGAGCCGCCCACGAGCGTAGCCAACATGCCCACGATCATCTTGCGCGTCTGGGCATCGTTGAGGCGGTCGCGCCATGCACGGCGGGTGCTGCGGCTGAGCTCATCGGTGCCCTCGGGCACATCAATGTTCGATATATCGGTCATCGGCACCGAAGCCCCTGCGCCTTCGACCTGCTCGACACGCTCTCTGCTCATCCCGCTCCCCCGAAACAGTCTGGAAACAATTCGGCTTACCTTACCACGGCGAAGGCACCAGCTGGGGGCTTGTCCGCTTATCGGTAGGACAATTCCGCAGACGTCTCTTCCATGGTTCGGCATCGCAACGGCTTTGCATTATGCGACAGCCAAATCACGGCAGCGAGCTCTTTTAAAATGGGCGCGACAAAGCCCTTTGATTCCATAACGTTAGCGATTTTAAAAAATATTCTTGCCACCGAGTTCAAGCTCCGTTATATTATCCCTTGCGCACTTGCGCACCCTTGATCGGGCGTTTAGCTCAGGGGGAGAGCGCTTCCCTGACACGGAAGAGGTCAGAAGTTCAAATCTTCTAACGCCCACCAAATGTTCGCAGCCCAGAGGCTATGCCTCTGGGCTGTTTTGTTTTATCTGCTAAGCCAAAAGGGCGCCGTGGCACCCAAAACCGCTTCGGCAGCTCCAATAACCATCCCAATCGAGGCTGATACCGCCTCTACATAACCGGCAATCATCCCGGCAGACCCCAAGTTGCTTCGGTATCGCCGGCAATTACCCCTGCCACACCCAAAGTCGCCCAGACAACCTCGGCGACTGCCCCAATCAGCCCCAAAATTACCCAAACAGCCTTGGCGACTGCCCCGATCTGGCCTTCGCAAGCCTCGCGGCCACATCCGGACAGCCTTCCCATAATCAGGTCTAATACTTTTCCCGAGAAGTGAACGACCTTATTTGGACCCCCGAAGCATCCACACTTTTTACAGCCAAAACCGCAGGATTCCAATGATAAAACCGCAGGAAATAAGCCACCAAAAGTGTCGATGTTTCGGGGGTCCGTTTTGACTCGTTCACTTCTCGGGAAAAGTATTAGACCTGACAATGAGGCCCCTGGTCCCATGCCCAGCAACCGCCCCTACCAATGTTGACGCGCCTCGATTACGGCCTGCCAAAGCTTAAACCGCTTCGCTTCGACGCGCTTGAGGGCAAAGTATCGCTGCTCCTCGCTCATGGGCTTGTTAAAAATGGGTCGCTTGTTCCGGTGCAGCTTCCGTCGGATGCGTTCGCACAGCCGGATGAGCTTGTCGTAGTCATTTGCCTGCTCAGTCGTCACGGTGAAGTGTGCCACGCCGCTCAACAGCTCCAACTCGTTGCGGCGCTCGGCATCCTTGTAAATCTTCTCGCGTCCGTCATGAATGGCATCGCTATCGTAATCGACCATCGCGGTCAGCACCTCTGGCAGCAGCCCGGCCTTTACTTTATCCATGCCCACCTCGACTTTAGCCGTAAGCGTTATGTCGGGTGTGCGCTCCAACACACGAAGCTTGTGATCACGTCCGTCATTGTATCCATCGCGAATGAAGACCTTCTTGTTAAGTTCGGCCTTACCCAATGCATACCCGCCGTAGCGCGCAGGCAGCGACATAAACATGCAGAGCCCCGACTCCCTCGGAGAGCGCGACCCCTCGATCACATATGCAAGCAGCGCCTTTGCCTTCGCGATACCCCTCACCTTGGGTGACTTCTCGATATACGCCGCGATGAGCTCCTTAGTCGTGAGCCTGCTATCGCGCATGCCCGCATCCCTGCCTGTTACCCCACCGGGAGCAAGGTTATCCAGCCGGTAATCCGATGTCATCGCATAGCCGGCATAGACGGCCGCTGCCACATCGCCATCGTGCACAGCCTGCAAAAACGCCAGCTCGGGAGAGCACACATACGCATCAAGGTCGCCCATCCAGTGGCCCAGCGAGATAAACGAACCCGCCGGGAGCTCGTTGGTGCACAGATGCGTCTTAACATGCTTGCTCTGCCGACGGCCGGCGCGCGACGGCACCAGCAAATCCAGCGTTTCGATCCCCAGGTCATAGCGATCGATAACCTCCTGCGCTTCTTGGTCCAAGAGCGCACAGGCACCTGCAATCGACACGACCTCTGGCTCCGAATCCCCAAAGCGAGGGTTCGGCATGTGCGCCAACAGCGCCAATGCGGCGTTATGTGAAACGATAAAGTACCTCATGGCGCGAAGATAGCACGCACGCCGGCGGCGGCTGGCGGTTCTGTTAAGTTTCCGACAAACGACCGGCGGTTTTTTCGCCGAGGTGCGCCAAAGTGTTCATTCGACGATGCCCAAACCGCAATCCGTCAAGTTTTTGGCAAGGTTGCCGCCCAACTGGCCAAAAGCCAACCATCTACTTGCCAGTTTATCCAAGGCGTAACCAACCAGTCCGCACCGCGGCTTCTCGGCAAAACGCCACAACGTCCACACCCTGCGGTATCCTTGAGCCACTTACACCTGCAGCACCAAGGAGCCACCATGCGCACCGAGCTCGATGTTCCCTTTTCGCGCAAAGAAGAAGCCAAGGCGCTGGGCGCCAAATGGGACCGGACCAAGAAGATCTGGTATGTACCCAGCGGCGTCAACCCCGAGCCCTTTGCCGAGTGGCTGCCCGGTGTTGACCGATCCGACCCCTCTGCGCCGTATATATATCTAGTACTGGGCAAGCGCGAGTGCTGGAAGTGTCACAAAGAGACCTCGGTCGCGGCCTTCGGCATTCCCTATCGAACCGATGACAGCGAGGGCATCGCCATCGCTCACGCACCCAACAAGGCCGGGCACATTGCCATCGACACGACCAATGCCAACGCACTCGCCATTGTTCCCGCTCTTGGCTGCGTCCCGGGCGAGATCCGCGACTATCTTTCTAAGCGCTGTGGCTACAAGCCCGTAGGCGCGCGAGCCTCCAAAGCCCCGTCACTCGGCAACACGTGCACCAGTTGCGACGCGCTGCAAGGCAGCCGCTATCTGTTCGAAGAACCCACGTCCCCGTTTGCCCTCACTGCCATCAACAAGCTGCCGGCACTGGAGTTTGTGCGCGTCGAAGTTGCCGGCGTCTTTGGCGTTCCGGCCACGCATACCAATTTTGACCAGGCACTCTTTACCTGGGCACGCGACCATCACGCCGAGTTCCACAAGAAGCTCGGTGAGGGGGTTTATTTGTAGAGACGGAGAGGCCTTCACAGCCAGCTCCTCCGCATCGCCTATCCCTCGTCGCAAACGTCATACACGATATCGAGGCCGCAAACAGGGCATTCCTCCGGATACACCGGCATATGAACGCCCGTCCGTTTTCTCACTTCGTCGCTGAGTCTGTCGCGCGCATCGATGAACCGAATATCGAGACACGGTATTTGCGAGCCGCAACAAGGACAGGCGACGGCAAATGACCCGCAATCAACCTCTACGCCCGGAAACATATTGTTGTCGATAAGGGCACACGGCAGTTTTCCGTACTTCCCCATCGCAATATCGCCTCGCCAGCTCACACGCGCTCCTCTCTCGCTATCCAAATCAGGAAGAGCATGCACCGGCGGGCGTGCACGAGATTGCATCGCCACGCGATCCGATCAAACAACACGATCGTAAAAGACCGCCGAAGCCAAATACGCTAATACGGCAGAAGCCCCGCCTTTTCACGCTTCTTTTCCGAGCGATCAAACTCAATGCGATGGGCCTCGAGAAACACCGCATTGGGTCGCCACTGACGCTCATTCGGCTGCCTTAGCGTCGCACCTGCAAAGGAAGCGTAGTCGGTCTTATCCAGCAGGTACGATCCGCACAGCCGATATTCGTCGCAAACAGGCTCAAACGAAATCAGATGAGCATCGAATAGAGCATGAAAATCGCGCCGAAGCAGAATGCCATTGCTGGCAACCTGTGATTTGGGTCCCGAGTAATTCTCGATATGTGCAGCCTCCAGTGCCTCGTTAACCCCACAACCCGACACCGCGCAGCGACCATCATAGGCGGCAATGAGCTGCTTGCGGAACCATTGCTGCCCCAATCGCTCGCGTCTCAACGCATAGCGAACTTTTTCGTCATCGGTCGCACTCTGTCCGGCAAACTCAATGTCGGCTGACATGTGCTTCAGATAGCTCATGTCGGACGCAAAACGAGGATCAGGCCCGCCTTTATGAACGGGACCATGCAGAACAAACCAGCCGTTTTCGGGTTCAAACCGTTCAACAAACGCAAGGCCGAGCACCTTATAGCCCACCTCGGTTGCAAATATGACTCCAACTGGAACGCCATATTCCATGCAGTTGAGCATTTTACGGTTGTAATTCTGGTCTCGAGAACCAACGGCGCCTGGCGCTTGAACCGAATACTTAATGACCCACGTACCGTCATCCAAATAGAGCGGAGGAACATCGGTGTAGAAGCTCTTTTTAGAGTTATGGACCGAAAGCGCAAAGATCTTATTGGGATCTTGCTTCACCCGATCCTGGCCCGGCCAGAAGATCCCTGAATCCCGCGTTACGGGAAAGAAGTCCGCGCCAATTCTCAAACGATACTGATACTGAGGGCTATCTTCCTTGGTGCGGTGCGGAAGGCTGGTCCAAACGCCGCCGCGCTGCTCCTCACCCAGAAACCACTCCCATGCCTCAACGTATTCGGAAGGCACGAGACTGCAGGCACGGTCATAGCTTGGTCCATCCATCAACGGAACAGCAAGGTCAATGTCGTTCATCGCCAGCACCTACAACCATACGAACGCGAGTCATGCCCCTCAATAATATGGCCGAGAGTCAATTATTACGAGATCTCATTCCGCGATCGGCACATCGTTGATGCTCTCGGTTTGCCGCTGGCGCGCTCATACCCCGCTATCCCACTCCCCTGTATACTGATGTAGCACGTGTTTCATCCGGGCTTATTGGGCCGGATTGTTCATGGGAGGGTCTTATGGCTGCTTCGAATCCGCCTAAGGGAAGCGTTTCTTCTTCGTCCATCAAGCCGGTTACGCGCAAGGCCGTGCGCTGCCAGCGCGAGGTCGCTTGGCTTGTCACGCAGGCGGCGGGCAGGCTTGTGGCGACCACTCAGGACGTCAATGCGCCTACGCCGAGCTTTGTGTTAGCGGCGGCGCTGGATTTTGTGCGCCAATTGGAGCTTGCCGCACAGGATGCCAGCGGCCACCTCGACTACCAGAATGTTATGGCGCCCGACCTGCAGACGTTCTGCCACATGGCCAAGTTGCCCGCCGCGCCCAATGCGCTTTCGGACGCGGGCTATATGTTTACGCTTTCGGGCGCGGACCTTATCCGCGATATCTACGCATACTGCAGCGAGCTCGCCGAGCGCCACCTCTTTGGCACGGCAGAAATCAAACCGGGATATGCCATCAAGCTGGTTCTTAGGCTGTTCTTGATGGATGGGTTCGGGACTATGCCAGCGTAAGCCGGATTTTTAACTTCGCCGTCGACTGGGCAACAACCGCCTTACCTTAGCGGGCGCCAATCGAGAGTCGATTATTGGGTCACCTCGTCCGCTGGCGCATTTATTCCGCACGCTCCGACAGTCGATACTTGCGGTTGCGACTCGTCGCCGGCGCTGTAGGCTCAAGCTCGCCTTGAGCAATGAGTGTGTTGACGCGCGACCTAACCTGGGAAATTGTGAGCCCTGTGTGCTCCGCCAACTCGCGCGTACCCAGCTCACCGCAACGCTTAAGTGCCGCCACAATTAAGTCACCGCCGTGGTCGACCGGCTCGACCTTTGAGCGATAGAGAACCACTTTGAACCGATCGAATCCCGGGCAGAACAGGGGCTCGGCCAAACCATGAGCACACATGGCGTCGATCATCATCGGAATGCCCGAGCCATTGCCCTCAGCCGGCGAACCTGCGCCATCCGGCAGCGGAACAATCGACATGAGTTTCATGAGCGTCGCGTTGCGGCACCGGGAGCTGCCGTCAAACAAGTTCTCGCGAGTCTTTCCTCCGTATAGGCCGCCGGGGTTCGTCACTTCGATACGGTCATCAAAGACGTCAACAGCGACCGACTGCCCACAGAACCGATCTCCGTATTCTCGGTGGATTACGGCGTTGGCGATTGCCTCGCGCAGGACCTCCTCGGGAATCTCCAGCGAGTCGACACGCGAGACGCCTTGGATCGTCGAGGTTCGCCGCAAATTCTTGGCGACTGCCGCGACGGCATCCGAGATCATTTCGCCCAACGTTCCCTCGCAGATCGTACGGTCCATGAACCTCAACGACCCCGCCGCGCCCTTCTGCGTTCCGGCATAGACCGCCACATCGATAAAGAGCTTAGGATAGAACTGCTGAGGATAGGCACCCGCAGCCAGGAGCCCGGCCTTAGTAACTTTGCCCTGGGAGTCGAGGAAATTCAGGCGCTCCAGCTTCGTTTTCTTGTCCGGCGCGCCGCGCATTGCCCGAGGTGTCAGCGAGAAAGCACGCTCTATCGTGCGATCGACCAGTGCCTCGTCAAGATCGCCTGCAACCGCGCCGGGCACTGCATCGCGATCGCTAGGACTCGTCCGCTCGTATGACGACAGTGCCAAAACCTCGGTCGATGAAAGTGGCACGTCTTTGTCATCAATGCGCTTGTAGCTGCCGCCCTGGGCGCCGCGTTCTATTACATAGCAGGGCTTGCTCGACGGGTCGAGCTCCTCAATCGTGATAACGAGAACCACGGTGCCCCGAAGCTCCACGCGCTCAATAGTGTATTTGGGCGGATTGGCCAGTTTTCCGCGACCGCCGGCATCACCCATGCCTGCGACAAATTGGTTGAGCACCTTCTCGGTCTCAAAGTCCTCAACCGGGACAAAGCCCGCGCGCTCGCTCACGCCGAGCACGATAATTCCGCCGGCGGTATTCGCGAATGCGCTAACCGTTTCCCATACGTCGCGAGAAAGCGTCGTGGCGCTCTCCTTGACCTCGACGCTAAGATCGTCCGAGCCCATGCGCCTTAAAGACTCGAGCAGACCGATCAGTTCGTTCTCGTTCATCTGCACGTCCTTTCGCTCGGTCCGGCGGAGAATGCCGCGAATAGATTTCCTTCGTCTCTCAGTTATCTCTCGTAATTATCTCTTGTCTCTCTGTTATCTCTCGTATTAGAGATGAGTGAAAGATGAGAGATAAGATATCTACCATCTGTTTCATTTAAACATGTTTTTGCTGGTAGAACAATCAGTATTGAGACAATACCGTGATTTCTTGTCTCTTTGCTGCTCAGTTATCTCTCATATTCATCTCTCGTCTTTCTGTTATCTCTCGTATTAGTGACGAATGAGAGATGAGAGATGCGTAAGCAATGGACGAGCGTGGATTTTTGGACAGTCGGAAAATCCCTCAAAAAAAACGGGGCCGGCCTTACGCCGAGCCCCGTTTTCAAACGGTCAGTTAGTTATCCAACGCGCGAGCATAGCAGTCAACATTACGCCGCCGCGAACACTCCCAAGCCCGTTCCGATGATGCAGATCGCAAAGATGCCCAAGATGATCCAAATGGTCTTGACACCCTTTTTGTACAGGGCGACGCAGGCAAAGGTTGCCAGCAAGGGCAGCAGACCGGGGAAGATCGAATCGAACAGATCCTGCAGGACAATCTCCGAACCACCCACGTCAAAGGTCAAAGCAGTGGACAGTGAGACCTGTGCAGCAATCATGGCGCCGATAACGGTCATTCCGAGGACACCGGCAGCATGCGTCATGCGAGACATAAGGTTGTTCTCTTCGGACTGCTGCAGGAACTTGGTTCCCAGGTCGTATCCCAGATGGGCTGCGACGATACGCGTTGCAAAGTTAGTCAGCGAGTAGAGAAGGAAGACGGAGACGGAAAGGGCGAGCACGACGGCAGTTGCCGTGCCCGTACCCGTAATGACGGCAAACGCGCAGCCAAGCACGCCGGAGACATAGACCTCGGGAGGAACCGCCGCGCCGACCATGATGGCGCCCATGAACATGGACTCCAAAGCAGCGCCGACGATAACGCCCTGCTGGACATCGCCAAGGATCAAGCCGACAAACAGGCTCGTAAACAGCGGACGACCAAGCATCGTAATGCCAAATGCTTGCTCGTCCACAGACGCCATAATGCGACCAGCGCAACTAGGAGGTACTGGGCAGCTATTCTGATTAACCCCAGAAATAAGCCTGCAGGCGAGACGTTCAGAACAGCTCGCCTGCAGGCAACAGCAGCAATTTGAAAGGATTAGTAGTTCATCTGGTGGTAGTAGCGACGCGTGGTGAGCGGGTGGTTACGGACGTGCTCGAGATGGCAGCTCAGACGCTCGGTGATGGTGTAGGTGACCATCGGGGAGACGATCTTGCGGAACTCAGGGTCGCTGAACGGCAGCTCGACCTCGGCGGTGTCAAACTTGTTCACGCGGACGTTAACGCCCTTCTCGTCGGCGAGCATGTGGGTGAAGTTGTCCACGCGGTCCATGAGCTTACGGGTGTCGTCCTCGCCGTAGAGCATGATGAGGCTCGTGCCCTCCTCGCACAGCTCGATGGTGCCGTGGAAGAACTCGGCGGCGTGGATAGACTTGGTCTTGATCCACTGCATCTCCTCGAGGATGCACATGGCGTAGTCGTAGGCCTCACCCCAGAGCATGCCGGAGCCAATCACCATGTGGTAATCGGTGTCCTTGAAGTCCTCGGCCATGGCGGCGCAGCGCTCGTCCTGGGCGTCCTTGGCCTTGATGAGGTACGGGGCGATGTTGCCGAACTCCTCCATGAAGGTGTCGTACTTGGGGAAGGCGCCGGCGTTCTTGAGGAAGCGGGCGACCAGCGTGATCTGGTAGGTGTAGATGGCCTCGCACAGGACGTCGTCCTCGGCGAAGCTGAAGAACTTGTAATCGGCGTACTCGGTGGCCGGGGTGTTGTCGTTGGAGACGTACATCAGCGTGCGGGCACCCTGCTCCTGGCAGAACTTGGCGGCCTCGATGATCTCGGGGGTGGTGCCGGTACGGGTGGAGAAGACGCAGACCGAGTCCTTGTTGAAGGCCTTGGGCGGGCATGCGAGGAACTCAGCGGCAATCTCGCAGTGGACGTCGACGTCGGCCGTGGTGGTCTCGACCCAATACTTCATCGGGAGCGTGTGGGCCCAGGTGCCGCCGCAGCCGATGAAGAAGATGTTGGAATAGCCCTGCTCGCAGACCTTGTCCACGGCAGCCTCAATCTGAGGACGGAGAGCGAGGGCATCGCTCACAACCTTCTCGTAACGAGGCTCATCGAAATTGAACATATCTAATATCCCTTCGTTTAATAGAGTGAAATTCGTTTCAATTGACAACTTGTCATTTCACTACGTATTAATACTTAATGACCTAAAAAAATACCTTTCTAGGAAATGGAAGCTTGGCCGTCTTTCATCTCGGCGAGTTTATGCTCGAATCCAAAGCCGCCGGGTTTAAGGCAATTCTTAGCTGAATAGTCAGCAGCGAATTCCATTGCATCCCGAATGATCTCCGCATCGAGCGGTTGCTTTTTACTCCAGCCATGCGAGAGACAGCTCACAACAAACGCAGTGATATACGAATCTCCCGCGCCCATGGTGTCAAGCGCATCTACGGGTCTTATATTTCCCTGGTACCATCGGGAACCGTCAAAGAACACAGGCCCTGCAGATCCCCGTGTAGCAATCGTGTAGCGACAACCATGCTCTATGGCCCTCTTCAATAGAACTTGAATCTGTTGATCGCTCTCGCCGGAACAGGAAAACAGACCAAGGGTTGTAGCAGGGCAAACAAGATCGAAGTATGCGTCGGTTCGATACTTATCTTTAACGGAAAAGTCGTAAACCACCACAGCGGGAAGATCTTGAACTAGGTGCACATCATCCTGCAGCTTTGCATTGACGCTGGTAAAAACCGCATCGAATCCCTGAAGAAACTTGACATCAGAATCGTTGATATGGGTTTTGTGCGCCCAGCAAGCCCCCGTATCGTAACCAACTTCGACACGTTCACCGTTGTAAACATTTACATCGCAAGTCTTGGTTGTTGCTTTTTCAGGCATGCATGATTGCGAAAGGTCAACGTTCAGCGAAGAAAGGGCATCGGTGATTATTCGCCCTCCCAGGTCGTTGCCGATCTCCCCAATATACGCAGCCTGTGCGCCAAGCATGCTTGCATGGGCAGCGACGTTTACGGCATTGCCACCAGGATACATAACGCCTTTGTTGAGATAGCGATCAATAACGTTGTCACCAATTGCTGCGATTTTCACCTCAACGCCTCCCATCACGTACGGTCTTTATTAGTACTCGACCTTGCGGTAATAACGGCGGATGTCGAGCGAATGGTCACGAATTTCCTCGAAATTCTTGCTCACACGCGAGAGAATGGCATTGAGCACCACCGGAGAAAGCATCCAGCGGAATTCATCACTGATACCCGGCAACTCATAATCATGTGTATCGAATACGGTGAAATCATCCGCATATTGCTTACAGAAGCGTGCAACGCGCTCATCAAGAGGCCTAGTCTGCGCCTCCGTCATTGCGAGCGCGACGCAAACGCCCGGCTCAACAAGTTCGATAGTGCCATGGAAGAACTCAGGCGATGTAACGGATTTGGTGCGCAGCCATTGGGACTCCTCGAGCACACACATGGCAAACGAATACGTGGGGCCCCACAGATTGCCAGAACCAATCCAAATCTGATACGGATCGTCCTTGTGCTTCAGAGCATATGCGCGAGCCATCTCGTCAGCGTTCTTGCCGACGGAAACGAGAGCAGCGGGGAGATTCACAAGCTCATCAGCGAAGCGATCGTAGTCATCGAAAAAGCCCCTGTTCTTGAGAATCTTTCCAATCAGAAGGTACAGCACGAGCTCCATAGGACGGCCCTGCTTATAGATCACTCCATAATCGGAAAGTTCACCAAGCGGTGAACCGTCCACGCCAAGCGTAGAGACAATGGTGCAGCCTGCGTCTTTTGCCGCCTTTGCCGCCGCGACCGTCTCTTTAGTGTCGCCCGACTTGGACGCCATGAACGCCAAGGTCCCCTTACCGATGCGCCGATTGCCAACCGTGAGGAAATCTGCCGAAACTTGGGACTGGACGGGAATATCGGACATAACAGAAACCATATAGTCAAACGGCTGCATCATCGCAAGCGAGCCACCTGACGAGGTGAAGAAAATCGAATCGAAACCCTTTTCGCAAATTTCGTCAGCAATTCGTTCAATTTCGGCACGTTGATTGTAGATATAAGCACCGTTATCGAGAATTGCCTGTTCATCAAATGAAACCATGAGATATGCCTTTCTAATTCAATTGGGCCAGACGGCGAAATCAACCATTTAGATTGCAAACACTCCGAAGAAGGAGCCAACGATACCAACCGCCATGAGAATAACGAGAATCCAAGCAATCTTGACCTTGTGCTGGACGAGTTCGTAAACTCCAAGTGTCACAAGCAGCGGCAGCAGGCTCGGCATGATACCGTCGATGATGCTTTGGATAGTCTGCGCACTGTCGCCGGTACCGAGAGAACCAGCCACGCTGACCGATACAAGGTTGGGCACCATAGCGCCGATAACCATAAGACCGAGAATTGCAGCCCCCATAGTGAGCTTTGGCATAAGACCAGATTTCTCGATCTTGCTCAAGAAACTGGTTCCGAATCCATAGCCCCATTTAAGGCAGAACCAACGAATCAGATAATGCGGAACATTGAATACGACAAGGAAGAGAAGCGGGCCGAGAATGTTACCCTGCATAGCAAGCGACACACCCAAGCCAGTGGCGATGACACGCAACGTTCCCCAGAACAGAGAGTCACCGATGCCAGCCAGCGGGCTCATAAGAGCGGCCTTTACGCTGTTGATGGAGGATTCGTCAAAATCCTCTTCGTTAGCGTTTGCCTCTTCCATCGCTGCCGAAATGCCCAGAATTAATGTTGAGACATAAGGAGTGGTGTTGAAGAACTCCATGTGACGCTTGGCAGCAGCAGCCTGGTCATCCTTATTCTTATACACGCGACGAATGATGGGAAGCATAGAGAAGCAGTATCCCATGTGCTGCTGGCGCTCGTAGTTCCAGGAGTACTCCATCGTAAGCGAACGGAAAAATACCGATTTTAGATCACGCTTTGTAATCTTGTTGGAACTGGTGTCATTAGAAGTCGTCATCGTCGAAGCTCCCTTCCGAACTAAGCTGTGGCGTCTGAGCAATGAAGTTTGGCTGGACCACCACGAGGATTACTGCGAGGCAAAGCCCAATGATGGCAATACCAAGGATTGGAATGCTCATGTAGGCACAGAGCGCAAACCCGAGCACGAAGAAAATAGCAGTCTGCTTGTTGACAATCATTGAAGCGAGCAGTGCAATGCCGAGCGCAGGGATGAATCCACCCGCAATAACCAGGCCGTTACTTACAAACTCGGGAATTGCGTTAAGCACCGCGTTCATAACCGGCGTTCCGAGATAGAAAGCAAGGGAGCACACGAAAAAGCGAGGAAGCGATTTGACGATGAATCCACCAAGCAGATGCATCCGCTCCATACCTTTGAGGTCGCCCTTTGCCACACAGTCGTCCGCTTTATGGACGAAAAACGGCATCACGATCAGCGTAAGCGCGTTATCGATGATGAGATAAAGCGACGCAATCGGAAAAGCGAGCGTCAGCGCAACTTCAGCGCCTTGACCCGTCGAAATTGCAAAGGCAGTGCCCAAAATACCACCGGTGATAACGTCAGGCGGAACGGCCGCCCCGATGGTAACCGATCCAATGAACACCATTTCAAGCGTGGCGCCGACAATAATGCCCGTCTGCAAATCACCCATCACAAGACCGATGAGGACGCCCGTGACAATCGGGCGAGAAGCAAGGCAAGTGCCAAGTGCCCACTCAAATGTCACGCACATTGCAACGAGGCCGATAAGGATCGCTTGAGTCAACATGAGAGATCCCCTTTCTATTGTATGTGCTTAAATCAAAATCTTCTCGTCTCTAGGTACCTGCCTGATCTCCACCTCGATTCCGGCATCACTGAGCTCATGTAGAAGCTCCACGTCGCGATCGGTAGCGAAAACCGTTGAAGATAGGCGTACATCTGCACCCTCACGCGGCTTCGTTCCTCCAATGTTGATATGCTTGATTTCGCTGTAGCCCTTCGCCAAGCGGTAAGCATCTTCGATGCTTTCAACGACAATGAACAAACGGTACTTATCGGTCACACCGCTCCTAAGAGCCTCGATAGAATCATCGACCGATTTGATAACCAATTTGACGCCTGCCGGACGTGCCAGCTTAAGCGTCGTCTTGCGCACGTCATCTTTCACAACCGCATCGCAGGCAATCAAAATGCAATTGGTGTCAAGCTCTTGCGTCCAAGTCATGGCAACCTGACCATGAAGCAAGCGATGGTCAACTCTCAGCAGCTTAATCATCTTTGTTCCTTTCTCAAAAATCCTCGTCTTCTTCTACCGAATTTGGCAGCGAACATAGGCATGTGCCCTTTTGGCGGACACTTGAAACCAATGCAGCGAGCTCGGCGTCATCAAGTGTGCTCAATTTCGAAAACACTTCGAGCACTAGTGGTAGCGACATGCCGGCAATGAGCCTTAGAGAATCGTCACCCAACCTTTCCATAAAAGCGTTATTCACTGACCCACCATAGACATCAGTGATGACAATCCACTGGTCTGCTGGGTCGCGAGAACGGTCCCAAAAATCTATCAACTCGTTTACATCCATCGTGTCCTCATCGACATATGCGCATAGCACCTTAACGCGAGGATCTTCACCGCAAAATAGCTGGAGCGTTTCACGCATCGCTCTAGCAAGTGGCCCATGGCTGGCCAAGAGCAACTTCCTCATTTATCTCCCAATCTCAGTCAATCATCTGTTAATAGAACGTTATATTTTGTATTGTTATCTACAGTATCCTCGAAACTTTCGCTTTGTCAAGACAGATCAATCAAGCTTCCTAAGCGGTAATAATTCGCCCGTAAACGGCAAAAAAACGCCCCTTTGTCGGGGCGTTTTCAATCTCTTGTTATTCGGTTAAGAAAGATCCGGGGTTTGGCTTTCGCTAGAGATAAAACTTTAAGCGCTCAGTGCAGTACACCTGCCGCGAAATAAACAATGGCACTCCCTGCGCGCTGCAACGCTTATCTACAAATAATAAAAGGGCAGATCCCGGCTTTACATTCAAATGTTCTGCCTCGTAAGCACTTGCAAAGCACACCTGCAACGTTCGCTCGTTATTGCCAAGTTCGATATGGCGTCTTCCCAGCACCTCAAGTAGAGAACCCGATAAATCTTCATGTTCCAAAAAGGCAAGAGAAGGAGTGTAGCTATTGGTTTCCAACATCGTTGGCACGCCATCGACTAAGCGCAAACGTCTAGTCTGAAGAATATTCTCGTCCTCCTGGACCTGAAGAAAAAGCACGTCGCGCAGCGTAGGATAAATCCAAGCTACTTCGAGCACTACGGTAGAAGGCTTTTTATTTTCTTGAATGCAGGAATGGGTGAAGCTTTCCTGGTCATCGGCTGCATAAGCATTGCGTGTCGTGGTAACAAAAGTCCCTTTCCCTCGCGTGCGCTCAACGATATCGGCATCCTCTAGTTCCTTGATTGCCGATCGAACAGTAATACGACTAACGCCATATTCCTCCATAAGCTCCGTCTCAGTAGGAAGCTTATCCCCTTCGCTATATACGCCACTTTCTATTCGACTCACAAGATCGTGAACGATCTGCTTATACAATGGAACAGCGCTCTCCACTTTAACCATTATTCAACCTATTGCTTTCTACACTCAACGGCTTCAAGTCCCTGCCAATTGATGCCGAGTTGATTAGCCTTAATCGAAAAGAAGTATTTGAAATAATCACCCAACATCACTTGCTTAGTAAAGTGCACTGGCTTACCAGTGCTCATATAAACGGTCTCACTCAATATAAACATCGCAGCTTCTCCTGCGATATTAAGGATGCGCTTCTCCTCATCCGTAGCAAGCCCTGCTTCAAGCACAATAGACGGGAAACAATTATCCTCTAGTCGCAGTCCCGTCTCTCTCTCAATCGTTTCATAAAGTGATGCGTTCTCCATATCGACACCCAGTAAAAACCCGAAGTTCTTAACTGGAAGATAAATATGTTCAATCATTGCATTGATGTGGTTAATTGACCTCACGCGTTTGAGGTAAACCGCAGATTCGTTCTCTTCCATTCGCAAATGACGACGGACGGCAACGGACGGCTCGACCTCCTGAAGAGCGAGAACACGAGACGAGGTTTCGATATTATTTTCATGGCAAAAATAAGTGAAACCCTTAAACGTGCTCAAGCTCGAGACGATTTTAGGCTGCCGGATAAATGTGCCTTTGCCATGACGCGTATCAAGCACGTCGTCATCCACAAGAGTTTGAATTGCCTTCCGTATCGTCGCGCGGCTAACCTCGTATTCTTCGCAAAAACCATTTTCGCTAGGCAACACGCCACTTTCGGAAAACTCGCCCATCTCAATACGGCGGCGCAAATCATCAGCTACTTGTACATATAGCGGCACAGCACTAGTCGGGTTAATCATAACGTTCTCCGTACAACATTCTATGAAACTTCTATACGTTATAAGATAACCTATTACGTATTATTTTGAAAGAAATAGACGGTTCAATCTTATTTTTGAACCGTCTACAATATCAAACACTCCATATGAAGGTGTCGAATGCCACTTGTGGCGCAAACAAGAGGGGCATTTGGCAAAAATGCCCCATTTCGCCTTGAAGTCGCTACCGTGAAATGCCAACGAGCCACATGGTCGAGTCCAAGCAAATACGACCTCAAGCGGCCAGCTACGGCATGGCCCTCTAGAACGAGACTGCGACATTTGTTTGCATTGTTTTACGAACGCAACATAACGAATTATTTCCGAGCATAGTAACGGCCGCTGAAAGCTGCTTTAGTAGTTCATCTGGTGGTAGTAGCGACGCGTGGTGAGCGGGTGGTTACGGACGTGCTCGAGATGGCAGCTCAGACGCTCGGTGATGGTGTAGGTGACCATCGGGGAGACGATCTTGCGGAACTCAGGGTCGCTGAACGGCAGCTCGACCTCGGCGGTGTCAAACTTGTTCACGCGGACGTTAACGCCCTTCTCGTCGGCGAGCATGTGGGTGAAGTTGTCCACGCGGTCCATGAGCTTACGGGTGTCGTCCTCGCCGTAGAGCATGATGAGGCTCGTGCCCTCCTCGCACAGCTCGATGGTGCCGTGGAAGAACTCGGCGGCGTGGATAGACTTGGTCTTGATCCACTGCATCTCCTCGAGGATGCACATGGCGTAGTCGTAGGCCTCACCCCAGAGCATGCCGGAGCCAATCACCATGTGGTAATCGGTGTCCTTGAAGTCCTCGGCCATGGCGGCGCAGCGCTCGTCCTGGGCGTCCTTGGCCTTGATGAGGTACGGGGCGATGTTGCCGAACTCCTCCATGAAGGTGTCGTACTTGGGGAAGGCGCCGGCGTTCTTGAGGAAGCGGGCGACCAGCGTGATCTGGTAGGTGTAGATGGCCTCGCACAGGACGTCGTCCTCGGCGAAGCTGAAGAACTTGTAATCGGCGTACTCGGTGGCCGGGGTGTTGTCGTTGGAGACGTACATCAGCGTGCGGGCACCCTGCTCCTGGCAGAACTTGGCGGCCTCGATGATCTCGGGGGTGGTGCCGGTACGGGTGGAGAAGACGCAGACCGAGTCCTTGTTGAAGGCCTTGGGCGGGCATGCGAGGAACTCAGCGGCAATCTCGCAGTGGACGTCGACGTCGGCCGTGGTGGTCTCGACCCAATACTTCATCGGGAGCGTGTGGGCCCAGGTGCCGCCGCAGCCGATGAAGAAGATGTTGGAATAGCCCTGCTCGCAGACCTTGTCCACGGCAGCCTCAATCTGAGGACGGAGAGCGAGGGCATCGCTCACAACCTTCTCGTAACGAGGCTCATCGAAATTGAACATCCCTTACTCCTAACTCACTTAGATGAACCCTTCATTCATCCCATAACGTTATAATACTTTATATAACTAACTATGCAAGTACTATTTTGGTCCTGTTCTTTCATCAAGCCCCTTAAAACAACAATCGGCGTTGTTGGACACAGCGTGCAAGTTCATTGAACGATTCAATATGCATCGTCTCTAGTTAAATGACGTCTTATGCAAATACCTTTAATCCGCTTGGGGCCGACGAATCTTTTGACTGTCCGCAGAAGCTTTCCCGGAATTCCCTATGGATAGACGCGCCGGTAATCGCTTCGTTATCTGGCTTATTGCGCATTGCCGGGGCGTCTGGGAGAAAGCACAATCTACCGCGTGGTCAACTAGCGTTTCATCGGAATCGACCGCATCCGCGCCAAATACTAAATCGCAATCGTTGAAACTCGTCCGATCATATGGCGGCAATTTCTCGCCTTAAAAATGAGCACGAAATAAGGGGGCAGCTGTTTGCAACTTGCTTTATTCGTAAGTGTTTTTACTGAAAAAACAATCACCAACCAAACAGCACTATTAATTGTTTGGCTCTTTGCTGTACAGCCATCTTTCGTATACGTCTCTCGTCTATCTCTCATCTCACGGTTGGAGACGAAAGGTGTGCGGGAGTGGATAATTGGACGGCATTTGGACCTGCGACGGATTATTTCATCCGAAAATCCACGCTCATTCGGCGGGCACGCGGGGCCTATGCCCAATCCGCTGACATCGTCTTCAGTTCGCCGCAGAGCCGCGGCCCCATATGGGTATACTCTCGAGGATTCGACTCGATTCGCCCCCGCTGGGGCGTCAAAGGAGACTGCATATGCCCACCACCTCAACCGACCCGCGCGCCGCTGCTGCCGCGCTGCTGGTACCCGGTACCATCTGCCACGGTTTTGCCGTCGAGCGCTGCGAGACCGTGCCCGAGCTCGACTCGGACGCCTACGTGCTGCGCCACACCGCCTCGGGCGCTCGCCTGCTGTACCTGGCGTGCGACGACGAAAACAAGGCTTTTGCCATTGGCTTTAAGACGCCGCCGGCTGATTCCACCGGCGTGTTCCATATCCTCGAGCACTCGGTGCTGTGCGGATCGGCCAAGTTTCCCGTCAAGGAGCCGTTCGTCGACCTGATCAAGAGCTCCATGCAGACGTTCCTCAACGCCATGACCTACCCCGACAAGACCATCTACCCTGTCGCCACAACCAACGAGCAGGATCTGTACAACCTGATGGACGTGTACCTGGACGCGGTGTTCAACCCGGTCATCTACACCAAGCCCACCATTTTTGAGCAGGAGGGCTGGCACTACGAGCTGGACCTGCCGAAGGGCGCCGAGGGCGAGGGCAACGGCAGTTCCGCAAGCCTGCGCGAGGGCACGCTACGCTATAACGGCGTGGTGTTCAATGAGATGAAGGGCGCGCTGTCCGACCCCATGAGCGTGCTGGACGATGCCGTCAACGCCGCGCTTTATCCCGACACCGCCTATGCGCACGAGAGCGGCGGCGACCCGCGCGCGATTCCTGCGCTCACCTACGAGCAGTTCCTGGACACGCACGCGCGCCACTACAATCCTTCCAACTCCTACATCACACTCTACGGCGACCTGGACGTGGACCGTGCACTGGCCTTTTTGGACGAGCGCTATCTGTCGCAGCCGAGTGCCGCGAGCCGCCGCATGGACGCAGCCGTCGCCGCCGGCGAGGACCCGTCCACGCTGGCGCCCAATCCGCTGGTCGTGCAGGCGCCCGTGACCTGCGAGTACAAGCGTGTCGAGATGGCAACCACACCCGAGAACGCCCTGGTGGGCCTGGGTCTTGTGCTGGGCAGCGCGCTCGACCGCAAGCGCACGATCGCGGCGGACATCCTGTTCGAGGCACTGCTGGGTTCCAACGAGGCACCGGTTAAGAAGGCCATTCTGGCCGCCGGCCTGGGCGGCAACGTGGTGAGCTACACCGCGGCCGAGAGCCTGCAGCCCTACGAGCTCATCATGCTGCAAAACGCGCAGCCCGGCGTGGCGCGCGAGCTGCGCCGCGTGTTCCAGGACGCCTGCCGCGACCTGTGCGAGCACGGCGTTCCGCGCGAGCGCCTAGAGGCCATCATCAGCAGCAACGAATACGACCTGCGCCAGCGCGACTACGGTATCGCCGACGGCGTGGCCATTGCGTGCGACGCGCTGAGCACCTGGCTCTACGATGACGACGCCGCGACGCTGGCGCTCAAATACGGCCCGGTGTACGAGGAGCTGCGCGGCGAGCTGGACGGCAGCTATTTTGAGGACCTGCTGCGCGAGCTCGTGCTGGAAAACGACCACATGGCGCTGGTCGAGCTGGTGCCGGTGGATGCCGCCGAGGGTGCGGAGTGCGCCGAGACTGCCGAGCTGGCAGCCAAGCGCGATGCCATGACCGATGCCGAGCTGGCCGATGTGGTCGAGCGCACGGCTGCGCTGCGCGCCGCGCAGGAGGCGGATGACGCGCCCGAGGCCAAGGCCACGCTGCCACGCCTGCGCGTGTCCGACATTGGCGAGGCGCGCCCCGAGCCGCCGCTGGTCGTGGACACGACCGCGCCCATCCCCTGCCTGCGCCACGGCATCCCCACCAACCGCTTGGCCTACGCCATGCAGTATTTCGACCTGAGCTGCGTCGCGTTTGAAGACCTGCCCTATGTGACCCTGCTCTGCCGCCTGCTCAAACAGCTGCCCACGAGCGAGCACTCGGCCGAGGAGCTCGACAACCTCATCGCCGGCAAGCTGGGCTTTTTGAGCTTTACGACCGAGGTCATGACCCAGCCCGACGTGGACGGCGTGCGCCCCTACCTGCTGGTGAGCGCCGGCGCCCTGTCCGAAAAGATCGATGCGCTGGCAAGCCTGCCGCGCGAGGTGTGGTCGAGCACGCTGTTGCTCGATGCCGAAGCCGACCGCGTGCGCGACGTGCTCACGCAGATTCGCATTGGGCTTGAGCAGGGCTTTATTAACAACGGACACTCGGCGGCGCTCGGCCGCGCGATGAGCTACAGCTCGCCTTCGGCCGTGGTGCGCGAGCAGCTTTCGGGTGTGGACTTCTACCTGTTCCTGCGCGATCTGCTCGACCACTTTGATGAGCGTCTGGACGATCTGCGCGCCAAGCTTGCCGAGCTGGCAGGCCGCATCTTTGTGGCCGACGGCTGCCTGGCGAGCTTTACCGGCAGCGATGAGGACTTTGACGCGTACTGGGCCGCCGCGGGCGACCTGGGGTTGGGCGCGGGCGACGGTGCTGTTGCCGGCCGCGACACGCTCGTGGTGCCGACGCCGTGCGACCGCCACGAGGCTTTTGTCATCCCCAGCGACATCTGCTTTGCGGCAAGCGCATGCGACCCGCGTCGCCTGGGCATTGACGTGACGGGCGCCTGGGCGGTTGCCGCCAACGCGCTCTCCTACGACTACCTGTGGAACGAGATCCGCGTGAAGGGCGGGGCCTACGGCTGCGGATTCCGCGCGGCAGGCGAGCGTCAGGCCGCGTTCTACACCTACCGCGACCCGGCAATCGACCCCTCGATTGAGCGCGTGGCGCGCGCAGGCGAATGGCTCGGCGGTTTTGAGCCCGACGTGGCCGCCTTTGAGGGCTTTATCGTGAGCTGCGTGAGCGGCATGGACGCGCCGGTGAAGCCGTACGCGCTCACCAAACGCCGCAACACGACCTACCTGGCCGGACTCGATCCACATGCACGCGAGGAGCGCCGCGCCCAGATGCTCGCCGCCACACCCGGTGAGCTGCGCTCGCTCGGCGCCGACGTGACGCGTATCGCAGCCGTCTCGCCCACCTGCGTCTTTGGCGGCCGAGACGTCATCGCCAAGAGCAACGCCGGCTTCAACGTCATCGACCTGCTGGGCTAACGCACAGCAAAGGTAGATTTTTGGGACATGCCTGAAAATCTACCTTTTCTTTTGCCGCTGCCTGGGCGGGGCAGCTCAGCCCGTCACACCAGTTTGTCTAAATCTGTAACATCTAGGCGGGAATATTGGCTCCAGATGTTACAAATCGAGACGTTTTCGGATGACGCCGGCCCTTTGTCTAAATCTGTAACATCTAGGCCCGATTTTGCCGAGTTACTGTTACAGATCGAGACACACCGCCGCGAACACCCACTCTTCGTCAAAACCCACGAAGATGTCCATGAACTGCTCCCCTTGCGATGGTTTGCGTGGTGGTTTCGTCATTTGACCAGATAAAACCTACCAAAATAAACCTGTCCCTTTTTGGTAGGTTTGAGAGAGGGGCCGGGATGGATAAGGCCGAGTTGCGGCGGGCGGTAATTGCCCGGCGCGATGCTCTAGATTTGGATATGCGGGCGGCAAAGTCTGCTGCTGTATGCGCGCGGCTCGTTGAGTTGCTGGGCGGCTCGGGTCCCGTGGCCCCGCGCACCGTTGCCGTCTATGCCGCCATAGGCTCCGAAGTCGACCCTGCCGCGTTTGCCGCAGCGGCCGCAAAACACGGCTGGCGCGTGGCCTATCCGTGCATGTTCTCGGCAGCTGACACCGTGGCTTGTGGCCAGCGCATGTGCATGCGGGCAGTTGCTGCCGGCGATGCGTCCGAGGCCCCGTTTATCGCCCACCCTACGCGGGCCTTCGCAGCCACGGACGTCGACAGCAGCCGCTTTCCTATCGTGCCTGCCGAGGCGCTCGATATGATCGTCGTGCCGCTCGTAGCCTTCGACCACACCGGCGCGCGCCTGGGCTACGGCGGCGGCTGCTACGACCGCTACCTGCCCACGCTCTCGCCCGCATGCCAAATCATCGGCATCGCCTTTGACGAGCAGCGTGTCGACCACGTTCCCACCGACACCCACGACCTGCCGCTACCCCACATCATCAGCGCCTAACCGCCGTTGTATCGCACCTGCAAGATGGGCATCCGAAAATCCACGCTCGTCACGCCGCAGCCGCAGCCACAACCGCAACCGCGGCCGTAGCCTAGTGCTCCTCGCCGGCGCGGGCCAGGTCGTAGGGCGTGGTCTGGTAGACGTAGTAGTTGAGCCAGTTGGTGTAGAACAGCTGAGCCTGGCTGCGCCAGACGTTGCGCGGCTCGGCGGTGGGGTCGTCACCTGGGAAGTAATGCGCCGGCACCTGGGGGTTGAGCCCGCGCTTCACGTCGCGCTCGTACTCCAGGCGCAGCGTGTCGGTATCGTACTCGGGATGGCCAAAGACAAAGAAGCGGCGGCTGTCGGTCGACTTGACGATGTACAGGCCCACCTCGTCTGATACGGCCACGACCTCAAGCTGCGGCTCGGCCTCCACGTCCTCGCGGCGCACATCGGTATTGCGTGAATGCACGGCATAGAAGCGGTCATCAAAGCCGCGGACCAGCGGGCTTTGCGGCTTCACCAGATAATGCTCAAACACGCCGCTCGCCTTGGCCGGCAGGTCGCACTTCTGGATACCGTAATGATGGTAGAGCCCTGCCTGTGCACCCCAGCAAATATGCAGCGTAGAGTGCACGTGCGTGGTGGACCAATCCATGATCTGGCAGAGCTCGGGCCAGTAGTCGACCTCCTCGAATGGCATCTGCTCCACCGGCGCGCCCGTGATGATCAGGCCGTCGTAGTGGATATCGCGGATGTCGTCGAACGTACGGTAGAACGTCTCCAGGTGGCCGGCACTCACGTGCGTGGCCTCGTGCGTCTTGGTGCGTAGCAGGTCCACCTCTACCTGCAGCGGCGTGTTGGAGAGCTTGCGCATGATCTGCGTCTCGGTGGCGATCTTGGTTGGCATGAGGTTGAGGATGAGCACGCGCAGCGGACGGATGTCCTGGTGCAGCGCGCGGTACTCGGTCATGACAAAAATGTTCTCGCTCTCGAGCTGCGCGGCGGCAGGGAGGGCGTCGGGGATGCGAATGGGCATGGATGCTCCTTACGAGTCAGTTGCAGCTATGGTACAACGAGCGGCCCCATCCGCGCGAGTGCATCGCCCCGAGACACCGTCAGCGGCCCAAATCACTCCAAAAGTAGAGATTAAGGCATGTCCCAAAAATCTACGGCGCTTTAGCCTAGCAAAGTGGCAGCAGGACGCTACAATGGTTCGATGCGAAATACTCGGCCGAAAGGATATGAATATGTACCAGACGCGTAAGATCGGTGTGGTCGGCCAGGGCCACGTAGGAGCACATGTCGCCAACAGCCTGCTCATGCAGGGCATTGCCGATGAGCTGTACCTCTGCGATATCAACGAGGCAAAGGTGACGTCCGAGGTCCAGGACCTGCGCGACTCCCTTTCGTTTGTTCCGTACAACACCAAGATCGTCAACTGCTACGACCACTACGAGGAGCTGGCCTGCTGCGACGTCATCGTCAACGCCGCCGGCAAGGTCGCACTGGCCGCCGGCAACCGCGACGGCGAGCTGTTCTTTACCACCGACGCCGCCCGCACCTTTGCCAAGCGCATCGTCGATGCCGGCTTCGACGGCATCTTCGTGAGCATCTCCAATCCCTGCGACGTCGTGTGCACTGAGCTGTGGCATCTGACCGGCTACGATCCCAAGAAGATCATCGGCTCGGGCTGTGGCCTGGACTCTGCCCGCCTGTGCACCGAGATCTCCAAGAAGGTCGGGGTGAGCCCCAAGTCCATCGACGCCTACATGATCGGCGAGCATGGCTTTAGCCAGCTGGCCGCCTTTAAGGCCGCAACCATCGCCGGCAAGAGCCTCAACGAGCTTCAGGCCGAGAACCCCGACAAGTACGCCTTCGACCACATGGAAGTCGAGGAGCTCGCACGCAAGGGCGGTTATGTGACTTACGCCGGCAAGCAGTGCACCGAGTACGCCGTTGCCAACTCCGCCGCGCGCGTCTGCGCCGCCGTACTGCACAACGAGCACGCCGTGCTTTCGGCCTCTACGCTTATGACCGGCCAATATGGCGAGGAGGGCATCTTTACCTCCCTGCCGTGCGTGATCGGCGCCGAGGGCGTCGAGGAGGTCTACACGCTCGACCTTTCCGAGCACGAGCTCGAGGGCTTCCACAAGAGCTGTCAGCACATCCGCGACAACATCGCCCAGCTCGACTGGTGGGACGCCGAGGCCTACGACGCCAAGTAGTCCGCCGGTTGATGCGACAACTCACTCATACGGACACAATGTAAAGCGGGTCGCGCCGGAAACCCACCGGCGCGGCCCGCTTTTTGACTCACGCGACACGCTTGCAGATTTAGGTCTAATACTTTTCCCGAAAAGTGAACGAGCAAAAACGAGCCCTCGAAGCATCGGCACTTTGTGGAGACCATTTCCTGCAGTTTCATTAAGATTTTCCTGCTGTTTTGGCGTCAAAAAATGTCGATGCTTCGGGGGTCCAAAATAGGTCGTTCACTTCTCGGGAAAAGTATTTGACTTCGTTTTTCGACAAACAGAAAGGGGCACCGTAACGCAAACGGGGCCCGCGCTTGGCGAAGGCCCCGTCATGAAAAATCGCGTTCCCCGTTACCTAGTACCGCTCGACGCCCATGTAGCGGCGAACCTCGGGACTGTGGTCAAATACCTTGCCGCGGGCGGCGCGCAGCTCACAGCTCATCGCATAGAAGAAGATCGGCTCCAGGTACGAACGCACGCTGGCAGGCACCTCGCCCACGCCGTACTCAAGCGCATCGAGCACCATGACTGTATCGGTGTGCGTGTTGAGAAATGCCAGTGCGCGCTCCTCCATGGGGCGACACTCGCCAGCGCCAAGCTGCACAAAGTAGAACACGCCGGGCTCGGTAGCCTCGAAGGGACCGTGGAAATACTCGCCGGAGTGGATGTAGCAGCAGTGCTGCCACTGCATCTCCATGAGCGAGCAGATGGCCATGGCGTAGGTCTGGCTAAAGTTGGGGCCGGAGCCCAGGATATAGAAGAACTTGTGCTGCTGGCAGAGCTCGGCAAAGCGATCGCCCAGCTCGGCGTTGACCTTCTCGCGGGCAGCGGGCAGCAGTGCGTCCATCTGCTTAAGGCCGGCGTACATGTCGGCGAGCGCCTCGTAGCCCTCCTGCTGGTCGAGCAGCTCGGCGGCGATCAGAGCGCCGATGCCCTGCGGAACTTCGGCCTGCGACTCGCCCTTGCCCCACGGGTAAACCCAGGTGGTCCACTTGCCGTTATCGATCTTGGAGCCCGCGTAGTCAGTCATAGTCACGACCTCGGCACCGGCGGCCAGCGCCATCTCGCAGCCGTCGACGACCTCTTGCGTGTTACCGCTGTGGCTACAGGCGATGACGAGCGACTTCGGCCCTAGACTCTTGGGGGCCATAAGGCAAAACTCGCGCGCCGTGTAGACCGTCGAGGTAAACGTGGTTGCCTCGCGCTTGAGCAGCTCATTGGCCGGCATAAGGTCAATCATCGAACCGCCGCAGGCGATCCAAAAGACATTCTCGATCTTACCCTTGCGCTCGATAATTTCCTGAACCAGATCGTGTGCGTTCACGGTGACGTTCCTCCCTGTGTGGCGGCTTTGAGCGACGAAAGCTCGTACCTGCGGTCGTTCTATGTTGTCCTATTTATAGCACGCAAGCTGTCGCAGGTGAATTCATTTCACCGAACTTGTTCTGTATTGCTCTATCTATGGACGTTAGATGTCGAACACGTAGCGCGAGCCCACGATCTTTTGGCGCCCGAGCAGCAAGGGCCGCTCGTCCGCATCGGTAAAGTACGCCTCCATATAAAAGAGCGGCTCGCCGACCGGCACCTCCAACAGCGGGGCCGTCTGAGCATCAGCGAGCGCGATCTCCACGGTACAGGGATCGGACTTGAGCGGTGCGCGGCCCGAATGCACGGCAACGAGCGCAAAAATCGAATTGTCGGCGAGGTCCTCGTCGGCAAGCTGCTGCAGATAGGGATGGTCGGCCAGCACAAAGGCGTTGTTCTCGAGCATGACGGGCACGCCATCGGCCGTGCGCACGCGCTCGACCACGATGAGCTCGCAGCCGGGTTCCACGCCAAAAAACGCCGCGTCCTCGCGCGTCGCCGCAACCACCGTGCGCGACACCAGGCGCGCTCCGGCCGCCATGTCGTTGGCAGCGCAGCCCTCGGTAAAACTCTGGACGTCGCCTTTCTGGACAATCTTGCGCTTGAGCTTGGGCGCACACACAAACGTGCCCCTCCCCTGCTGACGGTTGAGATATCCCGCGCGCGACAACTCCTCAATGGCGCGACGCACGGTAATGCGCCCCACGCCGTAGGACTTCGCGAGCTCCATCTCGGAAGGAATGCGCGAGCCGGCAGCGTACACGCCGCGCGCGATCTCGCCCTTTAGGTCGTCCATAACCTGCTGGTACAGCGGCACGGCGGACACGTCAGTACGGTCGGTCTTGTTATCGGCTACCATCGTTACGCTCCATCCCGTGCATGCTCGGATTCAAACTCTTCAATCGCCGCCATAAACTGCTCGCCAAAGGCGTCGGCTTTTTTCTCACCAATGCCGTTGACCCGGATAAGCTCGTCGCGCGTCTGAGGGCGCAGGCGGCACAGACCGCGCAGGGCCTTATCGGAGAAGACCATGTACGGCGCCATCTCCAGCTCGATCGAAATCTCCTTGCGGAGTGCCCGCAAGCGCTCGAACAGCTCGGCATCGTCGCCCACGCGCGGGCGCTGATCCAGCTCGGCCTCCTCGCGCAGCAGATCCACCGCACGGCGGGCGCGGGCCGAGGCCTTGCGCTTGGATGCACGACGCTTAACGGTAAAGGCAAACGCCTCGTCCTCGACCTCGCCGGCACGCGGGCCCAGCCCCACGACCGGGTACTGTCCCTGTGAGGTTGCCAAATAACCGCGGCCGCACAGCTGCCCGATAATGTCCTTGATGCGCCCGACCGATTCGCTCGACAGCTCACCGTAGCCGCGGTCCTCGTCCAGATGCATCTGGCGAATGCGCTCGGTGTTGCCGCCGTGGAGCACGTCGGCGATCAGCGACTTGCCAAAACGCATGGGACGCGTAGCCACATAGCGCACGGCGGCGCGGGCCATATCGGTGACGTCCTCGACCTCGAACTGCGTGAGGCAGTTGCTGCAGTTGCCGCAGCCCTCGGCGTCGTCCGTTGCGGCACCGTTAGCACCGGCTGCGGCGGTATGCTCGGACGCAGCCTCGTCGCCAAAGTAGCGCAGCATGTATTCGCGCAGGCAGCCGGTGGTATTGCAGTAGCCCTCCATCTGGCTGAGCAGGCGGTATCGATTCTGGAGCGCCCACGCGCGTTGCTCGTCATCGAGCGCCTCGTCGGCAGCATCGCCGCGATCGATCAAAAAGCGACGCATGCGAAAATCATTGCCGTTCCACAGCAAATGGCAGCTGGCTGGGTCGCCATCGCGGCCGGCGCGGCCCGCCTCCTGGTAGTACGCCTCGATGCTCTCGGGCACGTTGTTGTGAATCACGTAGCGCACGTTGGGCTTGTCGATACCCATGCCAAAGGCGTTGGTGGCAACCATTACCTGGATATCGTCGTCGATAAAGGCGCGCTGGCTTTGCCGGCGGGCGTCGTTGCCCATGCCGGCATGGTAGCGGCCAACGCGAATGCCGCTGGAGCCCAGCGCCTCGGCAAGCTCGCTTGCCAGCGCATCGACGGTCTTGCGAGTCGAGCAATACACGATGCCGCTTTCACTCGAATGTGCGATCACATAGTCGCGCACCCACGCGGCCTTGGCCTTGTCGCCCATCTCCTCGCAGCCAAAGTAGAGGTTCTTGCGATCGAAGCCCGTCACCACCGTCGCGGGGTTTTGCAGGCCGAGCATCTGCTGAATGTCCGCGCGCACGCGCTCAGTCGCCGTAGCGGTAAAGGCCGCCACGATGGGGCGCTGCGGCAGGGAATCGATGAACTCGCGAATCTGCAGGTAGGCGGGACGGAAATCCTGGCCCCACTGGCTTACGCAGTGGGCCTCGTCAATGGCCACGAGCGGCACGCCAATGCCGGCGGCGGCCTCCCGCGCAAAAGCTAAAAAGCGCGGCTCGAGCAGACGCTCGGGCGCCACGTACATAAGCTGGTAGCGGCCCTCGCGCGCCCGCTTGAGCACGGTGTTTTGCTGGGCCGGAGTAAGACTGGAGTTGAGATAGCTGGGTCGCGCACCCGTCGCGAGCAATGCGCGGGTCTGATCCTCCATAAGCGACAGCAGCGGACTCACCACAAAGGTGATACCGGGCAGCATGAGCGCGGGCACCTGGTAGCAAATGGACTTGCCGGCGCCCGTGGGCATAACGCCCAGCGCATCGCGGCCGGCAAGGATCGCATCGACCATGCGGTCCTGCCCCGGGCGAAACGAGGTGTAGCCAAAATAGGCGCCGAGCGTATCGAGCGCCATCTGCTGCATGCTATCGGTCATGGTTTCCTAACGTCCGAGTCATCTGCCGCCGATTATACGCCGCCACGCGGACCGGTGCCGCACGGTTGCCGGCCACGGGCAATGTAATCCGATGGGAACGAGCGTGGATAATCTCCCACTTTGAACCCGTCACCAAGCAAAAAACGGGAGATTATCCACGCTCATTCTGCGGGTAGTCATTGGGGACATTCTTGACAAGCGCGGAAACGTCGCTGGTTGAGCATAAGTCAGCGAAAACGCCCCTAAGCGAGCAAGGTGACGTGAAAGAGGAGGGAAGCGTACTTCGGTACGCGACCGACGATTGAACGTCAGATTGCCGCTTAGGGGCGTTTGCAGCGTCGACCGGTCCGCCGTTCGTTAGAACGGCGGAACCAAAGGCGTGGCGTCGAGCCGTTACGCGGTTTGGTAAAACCGCGTAACTTATATGACCATGACGTAGCGGCTGCCCACGTAGTACTGCTTGCCGAGCAAAACCGGCTCGCCATTGGGACCGGTAAAGCCGGCACGCAGGTTGAGCAGCGGATCGTGCGGAGCGATGCCCAGCTCGGCCGCCTGCTCGGCATTGGCGCGAACGGCCTCGACCGTGCGGTAGCCAGCCGAGGCAATCGGCGTTCCACCAACACGCTCGACCTCGGCAAAAATCGACTTGTCCTCAAGATCGGCCGTCAACAGCTCACGGTAGGCGTCAAAGGGCACAAAGATGTTCTCCTCAAAGATGGGCTCGCCGTCAGCCGTACGCACGCGCTTGATATGCAGCAGCAGCGCATCCTTCTGCAGGCCAAAGAACTCCATCTCGTTTTGGCGCGCCGGAACGATCTGGCGATCGATTACATGCGCGCCGGCCTTCATGCCATTGTCGGCACACAGCGCGGTAAACGTCTGCAGCATCGAGGCATGAAACTGGCGGTTGATGTGCGGCGTGGAGACAAACGTGCCACGGCCTTGCTGTTTAACCAGATAGCCATCGGAACACAGCTCCTCTACGGCGCGGCGCACCGTAATACGGCTCACCTCGTACTGCTCGGCAAGCTCAAGCTCGGACGGGATACGCTCCTTGGGTGCATAAACACCCTTCTCGATCGAATCCTTGATTTCGTCGTAAATCTGCTGGTACAGCGGCGCATTTTTGGGTGCAGGCATATCTAATCACTCTTATCGAAATATCGGAATAACAAATACGTATATAACGTCTAGTTTTATGTTACCTCATAACGATAAAACGATACACCCTCCCTACCAAAAAGGGACAGGATTGAGCAGAGCCGGCAAAATGCCAAATACCTTACTTGCCGTCGTCCTGCTGCAAGCTGTCCTGTTCGCTGAGGCGCACCTGCCTGCTGGCCATGCGTGCGGGCTTGTCGGGATCGGGAACGGCCGTGGGCATGGGTTCGTCGACATGACCGCCCCACCAACCGCCCACAAAGTTGAGCGTGTGGAACACGTTGATCACGGCGCCGGGATCAACCTCGCATACCAGCCTGATAATGTCCTGGCTCTCGTAGGTCGAGACAACGGTGTGCAGCAGGTACATCTTCTCGCGGCTGTATCCGCCGACGACCTCGGCGCAGCTAATGCCGTGCTGAAAATGGTTTACGTAGGCAGTCATGACCTCGTCTGCCTTACGCGTCGTAATCTGCAGCGTCACACGATCGTAGCGATGATAGAAACTGTCGATGGTCTTGGTCGAAATAAACTGGAACACAATGGAATACGCCGCCTTGTCCCAGCCAAACATAAAACCAAAGATTGCCAGGATAAAGCAGTTAAAGCCAAAGATGACGCCCCAGATGGTCTTGCCCGTGTGGTTGGAAACCCACAGCGCGATAAAGTCGGTACCGCCGGTGGATGCGCCGGACTTAAGCGCGATGGCAGCACCCAGGCCCGAGACCACGCCGCCAAAAATGATGAGCATGATCTTGTCGCCTAAAAACGGCGCAAAGTGAAAGACGTTGAGGAACAGCGACGAGAGCACGACCTGCATCATCGAGAAGATGACAAAGCGCTTGCTAATGCCGTTCCAGCATAGGAGCGCCACGGGGATGTTGAGTGCGAGCATACCGAGCGAGATGTCGATGTGAACGCCGCCTAGCGAGGTAACGCGATCGAGAAGGACCGCGACGCCGGTAAGACCGCTCGGAAGCAGGTCAGCGGGCCAAATGAACGCCTGGATCAGGAATGTCTGGAGAACGGCAGAGACCGTGACCGCCACGGCAGTAATGGCGCGGCGGACGATGGTGAGGCGGCCGAGTACGAGCACGCGGTCCGTGAGCTGATCGATGGCATCCGCCACGCAGGCTCCTTTCGAAGGCAGATATAGTTGTGGGGCATGCCCGCGATTGTAGCATGGAGCGTGCGGGGGCGCCTCAATTCACCCTCTCTCGACAACCATCAGAAGGACCGTGAGGCCGCTCAAAAGAAAAACGCCGTGAAGAGAGCGATCCCTTCACGGCGAATTCGGCATTTGCCCAGATAAAACCTGCCAAAATAAACCTGTCCCTAAATGGCAGGTAGGATGTCACACAGATTGTCGATGACAACGTCGGCGGCAGACTGGTCCAGGTTGACGCCCTCGTGCGGACGCAGCGCCAGGACGCGGGCGCCAGAGCGCTTGCCAGCCTCGATGCCCAGAGGCGAATCCTCGATAACCAGGCACTCGGAAGGCTCCACCCCCAGCGCCTCCATGGCACGCTGGTAGATCTCGGGGTCGGGCTTAAACGCACTGCACTCGTGACCGCTGATGGTGTAGTCCAGCACGTCGGCGATGCCGGCAATCTCCACCAGCTCGTCGATCAGCTCGCGATAGGACGAGCTCGCGATGGCACACTTCACGCCGCGCTCATGCAGCTCACGCATCACCGGCTCCGTCTGCTCGTTGAGAAGCTCGGCATACGGAACGGGGTGGTGCGGGCTGTAGACCTGCTTGTACTCCACGCGCAGGCGCTCACGCAGCTCAACATCGTCGGGCACCAGCGCCTTCCAAATGGCCGGCTCGTTAGACCCCGAAAGGTCGGGGATCTCGTCAAAGTGGAACCCCTTCTCTTCCATAAACGCCACGCGGCGACGGTTGTAGAACCACTCGGTATCGACCAGCACGCCGTCCATGTCAAACAGCACTGCCTTGATCATACGCATCTCCTTCCACCTGCCAAAAAGGGACAGGTTTATTTTGGTAGGTTTTATCTGGGGTTTGCGGCGCGACAAACACGCCCCCCAAAGCAAAAAAGGGGACGGGGCGAAAACCCCATCCCCTTTCAATCAACCCGTAAGGTCTACTTACTTGTGATTAGTAGGAAAGCTTCCACATGTAGCGACGCATGGTCAGCGGGTGCTGACGGGCCTCGGCGATCTGGTTGCCGTACTCGCGCATAACGGCGAGGTGCAGCAGCGGGTTGAAGTAGGTGACGACGCTCGCGGGCACGGCGTCAGCCAGGCCGTAGTCCTTGGAGTCGATCAGAGCGACCTTGGCGCCCATGCGCTCAAGGAAGGTGAGGGCGCGGGCGTCCATCGGACGGGTAGCGCCATCGGACATGAAGAAGACGTAGGGCTTACCCTCGGTGGAAACCTCGAACGGGCCGTGGAAGTACTCGCCGGTGTTGTAGGCGGCGGCGTCGATCCACTGCATCTCGGTGAACAGGAAGGCGGCGTGAGAATAAGCCATCTTCTCGGAGGCACCGGAAGCCATGAAGTAGATCATCTTGTCGTCCTTGAAGTCCTCGGCGAACTTCTTGGCGAGCTTCTTGCAGGACTGAGCGGCGTTCTCGCAGAGGTCGAAGACGTTGGTGAGGCCGGTAATCATGTCCTCGTAGTGGTCATAGCCCTCGGTCTGCTGAAGGATCTCGAGAGCAAGAGCGATGGCATAGCCGGGCTTCTCGCACTTGGCAGCGTAGTTGGCGTGGAAGCCGTGGATGATGACGTGGTCGGCGTCGACGGTCAGAGCGGAGCCGGCCTTGTTGGTGAGGGAGACGACCGGGCAGTTGTGCTTCTTAGCGGTCTTGTTGGCCTCGACGGTCTCGGGCGTGGAGCCACCGAGGGAGCAGGTGATCACGAAGGTGTGCTCGTTGACCCAGGAGGGCGTGTCGTAGTTGAACTCGTTTGCGGTGAAGATCTGAACGTTCAGCTTGTCCGTGTTGTTGGCCAGGAAGTACTTGGCGGGGTAAAGGTCGGACATGGAAGCGCCGCAGCCAACGAAGGCGACGCTGTGGATCTCGTGGTTGGACAGGACGTCAGCGACGATCTGCTTAGGGAGGTTAAGGTCGATCTCGTACATCTGACACATTCCTTTCGATTTTTGCGGCGCCACTTTGCCGGACGTGCGCAGGATTACCGTGATTTGGACCGAGTCGCCGGCCCATTGAAGATGTGACATAGGGACTGTCCCTTTGACACATTTAGGGATGGAAGCCTGCCTGGGGTATGGGATGCCAGGCAGGCTCCCCGGGGAAAGCGGTTAGACGCTTGGGCGCGACTAGGCCAGGATGCCGGCCGCGGAGAGGGCGATGCCGCCCACGATGGCGATCACAAGAAGCCAACCGGTGTTGACGTTCTTCTTGATGAGCCAGTACATAAGGCCGGTGAGGCCAAGGGAAATCATCTGGGGCATCATGCCGTCCAGGATGTCCTGGATCACGACGGTGCCGTCAGCGAACTGCAGCGGGGTGGTGGCGCCGATCAGCGTAGCGATCATGCCGCCCACGGACATAAGACCCACGATGCCGCAGACATACATGAGCTTCTCCATGAGGTCGCCGCCCTGAAGCTTGCTCAGGTACTCGTGGCCGCCCTGATAACCCATCTTGGCTGCGAACCACGTGATCAGCACGGAGGGCACGATGGAGATGAGCATGGCCAGGATCGGGCCCATGATGGAGCCCTGCTGAGCCAGCTGAACGCCCAGACCAAAGGCGATAACGCGGATGGTGCCCTGGAAGAAGGAGTCACCGATACCGGAAAGCGGGCCCATGAGGGAGGTCTTGACCGCGTTGATCGAATCGGGATCGAAGTTCTCGGGATCCTTGGCGTACTCCTCCTCCATGGAGGCGGCGAGGCCCAGGACGAAAGCGCTCGTCTGCGGAGTGCAGTTGTAGAACGCCATGTGACGGCGATAAGCCTCTTTCTTGGCAGCGAGCTGCTTGGGGTCGGACTCATCCGGATAGAGGCGATCGAGCGTGGGAACCATGCCATAGAGGAAGCCCATGTTCATCTGACGCTCGTAGTTCCAAGAGGCCTGGATGGCCCAGGAGCGCCAGAAGAACTGGCTGACCTTCTTGTTCAGGGACACGTCCTTGGTTGCGGTTGCCATAGTGTGTTCCTCCTTAGTCTTCGTCGTCTTCGAGCGGATCGTAGTCGGAATCGACACCGGCGGCTGCATGGGAACCGTTGAACTTGAAGCCCATGAAGACGACAGCCAGGCACACACCGATCAGAGCGACCGCGATGACGGACAGGTTGAGGTAAGCGGCGAGCAGGAAGCCGATGAACAGGAACGGAGTCATACCCTTCTTGATCATCATGGTGAGCAGCAGGGCCAAGCCGTAGGCGGTCATGATCTTGGTCGAAACGTTAAGACCAGTGGACAGCCACTCGGGGACCATGTTGACGATGGCCTGAACCAGGTCGGTGCCAACAAAGACGGCGAGGAAGATCGGCAGGAAGTACATGACGGCGTACAGACCAGTGCCGACGCAGATGTGCATACGGTAGGCGGTCTTGAACTTTCCGTTATCGATCGCGCTATCTGCCACATGGGTGAGGGCGGCGATGATGGAACGGAACACGATGCCGAGGAGCTGACCCAGGACGGCGACCGGGATGGCGATCGTCATGGCAGTCTCGGCGGAAGCATCGGTCAGGCACGCAAAGGCAGCGGCCACGATGCCGCCCAGGACCATATCGGGCGGAACGGCAGCACCGACCTGCACCAGGCCCATGGACACGAGCTCGACGGCGGCACCGACGGCAAGGCCGGTGGGCACATCGCCCAGCAGCAGACCGACGAGCGTAGCGCCAACGAGGGGCTGCTCGAAGTTAAGACGACCGAGCAGGCGGGAGTCCCACATGCAGAACACGCCGACGAGGCCGACGAGCACCGCACTGATGAACGTATTCATACCCTTCTCCTTTCAGTCAGGCAAAAGCCTGGTTGACTACAGCTTGGCGTCGATGTCGACGCTCTGATACGTGGGGGTCTGCTGGACATAGAGCTTGATGCCCATGTCGAGCAGCTGGTTGATGTCGGCCTTCTGCGTGGCGTCGAAGAAGACGGAGCTGTCCTTGCCGCCGATCTGATCGGCACCGTCGTGGTTGGCGGTGGCGCCCAGGTTGATGGCGTCGAGCTTGTAGCCCTGGCAGAACTGCAGCATCTCGGCAGTGTTGCCAAAGACGAACATGACGCGCTCGCCAAGGGTGTTGAGCTTGTCCATCTTGGCGAGGGCGCGCTCGACGGTGAAGACGTTCAGGCGCACGCCCTGGGGCTTGGCCAGCTTAAGAGCGCCCTTCTTGATGTCATCGTTGGCGGCAGCGTTGTCGACGACGATGATGCGCTCGGCCTGAACCTTGGTGGTCCAGGTAAAGACGACCTGGCCGTGCAGCAGACGGTAGTCAAGACGTGCGAGGACGATCTTGGCGGGACCGGAGCTGTGACGGGACGCCTTGGCCTTCTTGGCGGGAGCCGCGACGGCCTCGACCGGTGCGTTGGGGTTGGTCAGACCAGTGCGGGCCTCGTTGATGAGGGCCGCGAGCTCGGTGCCCTTGACGGGGGCGGGGCTCATAGCGAGCGTGAGCGCCAGCGGGATGTTGAAACCGCTGACAACCGTGAACTTCGTGCCGTTCTTGGAAAGCTCGACCATGCTGTTGTTGACCGAGCTGCCGAGCATATCGGTCAGCACATAGACGGTGTCGTCCGCGTTGAACGTGGCGATCATGGCGTCCACCTTATTGGTGATGGGCTCCTTGTCGTCACGAGCAAGCGACACGACGTGGACGTTCGACACGTCGCCGAGAACCATCTCGAGCGTGTCTTTGGCGCCTGCGGCCAGGCCGCCATGAGATGCGAGAATGATCTGATTCATCTTGCCTCCTCCTTTTCGTTATGGTCATTATAACGTCTTATACGCTACTTACATTGATAATTAGTATAAAGACCGTTCGCGGTTAAAAATCGACCGTTTACGGGGTTAACGTACTCGAAACATTGGGGCTGGGTAGGCGGGCCCTGGCTGGATAACCCCAGGTCGGATGCCGCACGCAATTCCCTATCGCACGAAGTACCAGGGACTTTCCTGTACGGTGGGCTCCAGCGCGATGCCGGTGCGTTCCTTAAACAGATCCATGTCCTGCGATTTCTCCGTCCACCACGCGTTGGGCTTAAAGGTCATGCTCTCAATGACATGACCGACAAACACACTGTTGCGCAGCTTGGAGAAGTCGGTATTCATAATCAGGATGGACGCGAGCACCAGCACGATGCCCAGGACTTTGATCGCGCCGGCGGGCTCGGCGTAGACACCAATGCCCAGCAGTACGGTGACAACTGTCTCGAATGACATTACGACGGGAACTTTCGACGTCTCGAGCCCCATGGACAGACCCTGCATATATAAGATGTAAGCCACGGCTGTGGGGATGAGTCCAAAGCCAAGGAACAGCAGCAGCAGCTGTGGCGACATTGCCGCGGCGACATCTGGCCACGGAGCCGCGATAGCTGCCATAACCGCACCGCCAAAAACAAAGCCCCAAAACGTGACAGCCAGCGGGTGGACCGTCTTGGTTGCTATTCGGCTAAACACCGCGAGCGACGCACCGCAAAGGCCTGCAATCACGCCCGACGTGACGCCCCAAACCGAAAAATGAAAACCGGAAAGGTCGCCATTGGTCACTGCAAGTACACAGCCAACGATGTTAAAGACAATGGCAACGAGCTTGTTAGGGGTCACGTCCTCGCGATAAAGCATGCGGCCGAGCATGACGCCAAACACCGGCGAGGTGTAGAGCAGCACCGAGGCCGTGGACATGCCCACCTCGCCCATGCACTCGTAATAGCAGGTGTTGGCGGCGGCCAAACCGACGATACCGACAAGCGCGCAGGGAACAAGCTCTTTAGGGCTTGCCTTGAACAGGGCCAGCGGACCCTGAGCCACGGTAGATCCCTCACCCGGGCGGCAGCCCATAAACATCAGGACCGGCGCCAAGATAAGCGCTCCGACCAACAAGCGAAAGGCAGCCATGCTCTGGGACGAAACGCCCATGGCCGAGATGCCGTTTACAAAGATTCCGATGCTGCCCCACATAAGCGCGGCGATCAGCACCAGCACATAGCCCAGATTGCTTTTCTTCAACGCAGCCTCCTCGGTATTGTTTCCAATATGTTTCATACTACGTTATAGTCGTTATATACATTTTTCAAGCCACAAATCGCCGAACGGAAAGATCTGCTCCCCCACATACTCATTGGGGACGTACTTAAACGACTAGCCATTGGGGACGTTCCTGAATGACTAGTCGTTTAAGTACGTCCCCAATGACTACCCAACGGCTAGGACTGTCCCCAACTGCCGGCAGAAAGGGAACGTCCTCAACTGCCACATCTGGACCAAGCCGACGCCGATGCTTTGGCAACGTCAGACACTATGACCCAATCCGAGGGCACTAAAAAGATAGGAGCCCCCGCTCGTGACCGCGGGTCGGGGCTGCGACAATGATGTTGAAGTGCCATAGGCGCAGCCGCGCCGCAACGAGGTTGGGAGGCTCCCATGCCAAAGTATTCTACCGCGTTCGGGATGGACGTCCACCTGAGGTCGACCACCGTCTGCGCCCTCGACGCGGACACCGGCGAGGCCGTGACGAGGAGGTTCCCCGGCAACCCCTGGGGCGAGGTCGCCGGGTGGATGGATGGGTTCCCCGGGCCGTCGCTCGCGGCCTACGAGAGCGGCTACCTCGGCTTCGCCCCGCAAAGGGAGCTCGCCGGGCTCGGCGTCGAGTGCGTCGTCGCCGCGGTCTCGAAGATCCCCAGGTCGGCCGCCGACTCGGCCTCCAAGAACGACAGGAACGACGCCGCCAGGATGGCCAAGGCGATACTCGCCCACGACATCTCCCCCGTATGGTCCCCCTCCCCCGAGGTCGAAGGCATCAGGGACCTCGCCGGCGCCTACGACGGGGCGACCGCGCGCCTGGCGACCGCCAAGCAGCGGCTGCTCGCCTTCCTCGCAAAGCGGGGGTACGCCTACGGCGGCACCACGCCCGCCGGCAACCCGAGGAAGTACTGGACCTACGACTTCCTGAGGTGGCTCGACAAGGTCAGGCCGGAGGACGATGGCGGGGTTCGGACGCTCGC